>JAITBO010000207.1 GCA_031283505.1 Treponema sp.
CGGACTATTTGTTCGACACTCGGCGAATCCCCGCGTCCTAAATTATTCCCGTTCCTCCCTCCGGTTATATCCTGTTCGACGATTTTATATAATTCCGGATGTGCTTCCAAAACGGTATCCAGTAATCCGAACTCGGGATTCCGTGACTTTATAGACAGACTCTAATTAGAATAGACAAGGAACAATGTTGCGGGCTGTGGGCTGTGTTTTTTGCCATGAGGGGCAATCGGCATTGAAGACGGCAAAGTAAAGTTTTTACGCGATGACTATTGCGATGGACTGGACAATTACCTTCCGAATCTGTCCTGCCGGGGCGATTTCCTTGTCGAACGGGAAGCGTAGTATTAGACTTCACTTTGCCGCGCAAGCTCGTTCGCCTTGTACTGTCTTCTATGCGATTTCTGTTAAGCCCACTCACCGGTTCGCAGGGGAGGGTTCGGGACTTTGCCAGGTGAACTACTTGTTCGCAGGCTTCCTTCAGATTCCATCTTCCTTTCGGTCAGATTTTACATGAGACTATGCGGACGCTTGTAATCTCCCGCAAGGATACTTAAAATAGCGTCAGAGAGGTCACACGCCATGAACGGAACAATAGGGGTCCTCGCCGCAGGGGACCCTTCATTTTTATACGATATTTACTGGTGGGGCGTTGGCCTCATCAAAGGGATTCAAACAATAGAAAATCCTGTCCTTACGGTGATAATGAAGGCCCTGACCACCCTGGGAACCGAGATGTTTTATATCCCGGTCATCCTCTTTATCTTCTGGTGCGTCGATGAAAAACAGGGGCTGCGCCTTACCATTCTGATCCTTTTTTCCGCCTGGATAAACGGTTTTTTCAAGAGCCTCCTCAAACAGCCCCGGCCCTATAACCTGGACTCTTCGGTGATGCGGGCCTTTGAGCCCAGTTACGGCATTCCTTCGGGGCATACCCAGCAGTCCCTGGTCTTTTGGGGAACTTTTCTCCGGCAGGCCCTTGGACAAACGGATGGGAGGAGTCGCCGGTCCGGTTTCCGCGTCCTGGTTCCGGCGATTTTTGCCGGCTTCTTCATCGTTGCTATTCCCTTTACCCGGCTTTACCTGGGGGTTCACTTTCCAACGGATATTCTTGCGGGATGGGTTTTGGGGGGAATCATCCTGGCGGTCTCCTTTGTCTTTGGGGATCGTATCGCCTCCCTCCTGTCTGCCGGGGGAACCCGTCCCCAACTCATCGCCGCCGCCGCCATTGCCCTTCTGATGAACGCTTCCGGGGCGGACCGGAACCTGGGGGGTATGTTCCTGGGTTTCTGCGGTGGTTACAGTCTCATGCGTAAATACGTTCCTTTTGCCGCCCGAGGGCCGGTCCGGGGTGGGAAGCCGGGGGTTTTTATCCTGGCCGCCCGTTACGCCCTGGGTCTTGCCGGAGCCGCCGTCATCTACCTGGAGCTCCGCCGGGTCCTGCCGGGGGAAGCCTCCTTCCTTTCGGGGATTCCCCTTTGGGGGGCGGCGTCGCCCTATTACGAGCTGGGCCGTTTCCTGCGCTACGGCTTCCTCGGTCTCTGGGCCTCCGCCGGGGCACCCTGGCTTTTTCTCCGGCTGGGTCTGTCGGGCGGCGTGGCCCCTTCGGAACAATAGCGGGTCCCATGGTATCGCCTCCTTCCTACGGCGACGCATCTCCTATCGCCGCCATCGCCACCCCTCTTGGTGAAAGCGCCCTGGCGGTGATACGGACCTCCGGCCCCGGAACGGTTGACCTTCTTGCCGGGGTGTTTTCCCGGCCCGGGGTCCTGTGCAGTGCAGCGGGCAATACGGTGGTTCACGGATGGATACTCGAAGCGGGCGGAAGCGGCGGAGCGGAGGCCCTGTCCCGAATCGACGAGGTGTTGATCTCCGTGTACCGTGCTCCCCGGAGTTATACGGGAGAGGAAAGCGCGGATATCTCCTGTCACGGCGGTATAGCCCCGGCTCTGGCGGTGATGCGGGTCCTCCGGGCGGCGGGGTTTCGGGACGGCCTGCCGGGGGAATTCACCTTTCGGGCCTTTATGAACGGTAAGCTGGACCTTACCAGGGCTGAGTCGGTGATGGAACTAGTCTCCTCCAGGACCGAAGTAAGCCGGGAACACGCGGTCCGCCGGCTTTCGGGCGCTTTGGAAGGGGAGATACAGGCCGTCAAGTCTCTTTTGGTCCGGGTTCTGGCGGGGATAGAACTCCTTCTGGATTATTCCGAAGACGAAGCCGATTCCGCCGGGCCTCCCACGGATATTCCCCTGGCTGTGGAAGCCCTGGCCCGGCTCCGCGTTCTGGCCGCCTCATACCGCCGGGAACGGCTCTACCGGGACGGGGCTTTGGCCGTCATCGCCGGGCGGCCCAACGCCGGCAAGTCCAGTCTGTTCAACCTCCTCCTCCGGGAAGAACGGTCCATTGTCACCAGTGTTCCCGGTACCACGAGGGATTGGATCGAGGCCTGGATCGCCATTGAAGGCATTCCTATACGCCTTGCCGACACCGCAGGACTCCACGAGAGCGAAGATCCGGTGGAATGTCTCGGCATGGAGAGGAGCCGGGAACTCCTCTCCGGCGCAGACCTGGTTTTGTACCTGATAGACGGCGGCATAGGTTTTACCGAAGAAGACCGGGTTTTCTTTCGGGACTACTCCTGCGCCGGGAATGGCCGGGGGGAAGGCCCGGTTCCGGTGATTCCCCTCTGGAACAAGGCTGATATTGCGGTCATGCCGGAGGCCCTGCCTTCAAGCCTGCCGGAAGCTACCGCTTCGCCCATAGGGATCAGTGTCAAAACCGGGGAAGGCATACCGGCCCTTACCGCCGCTATTGCCGCCTGTTTGGAAGCGGCTTTTGGTCCGGCGGCAGGCGAGACTGATGCCGGAGGCGGTGGGGCGGGGATTGCCACGGCGCGGCAGAGGGATCTCATCGGCGCCGCCATTGTTGCGGTTGAGGAAGCCTTGGCCCTGGAAGCCGGGAACAGGCCCCTGGACCTGGTTGCCCCTCCGCTCAGGGAAGCGGTGAACGTCCTGGGGGAGATCACTGGGGAGGTGTCCGCCGTAGAAATCCTGGAAACCATGTTCAGCCGTTTTTGCGTGGGGAAGTAATGCGATGGACTACGACTGCGTTGTGATAGGCGGTGGTCATGCCGGAATTGAGGCGTCTTTGGCTGCCGCGCGCCTTGGCTTTTCGGTTTTGCTTGTCACCCAAAATCCCGACCGTATAGGCGCCCTCTCCTGCAACCCCGCCGTGGGAGGACTCTCCAAGGGCAACCTTGTTCGGGAAGTGGACGCCCTGGGCGGGGAAATGGGTAAGCTTATCGACAGGACCATGATCCAGTACCGGGTGCTGAACCGTTCCCGGGGACCGGCGGTTCAGGCGCCCAGGGCCCAGGCGGATAAGGCGGCGTACCAGGCCGAAGCCCGCCGGGCGGTGGAAAACCAAAAAGGGCTTGCGGTCTTCATGGATACGGTGACGGACCTTATGGTATCCGGCGATGGAAACCGGGTGACGGGGGTGGTTACTGGGCGTTCTCACCGCATAAGCGCCGCCGCCGTGATCCTGGCTACGGGTACTTTCATGGAGGGGAAGATCTTTATCGGCGAATACGACGCCCCTCAGGGGCGGATCGGGGAAAGCGCCGCCCTGGGCCTGGGGACGAGCCTGAGGAAACGGGGCTTCCCCGTAGGACGGCTCAAGACCGGGACCCCCGCCCGGCTCGCCGGGGACTCAATAGACTATTCCCGGATGGAAAGGCAGGACGGGGAACAACCGGTTCCCTTCTCTTTCGACGTTGATCCCGGCAGAGTCTGGGAACGGCCCTGCCTTCCCTGCTGGATAACTTACACCACTCCTAAAACCCACGAGATCATCCGGTCGAACATACACCGGTCACCCTTGTACGGCGGCAAGATCCACGGGGTGGGTCCCCGGTACTGTCCGTCTATCGAAGACAAGGTGGTCCGCTTCCCTGAGCGGGACCGCCATCATATTTTTATAGAACCCGAAGGGCTCCGCACTAATGAGGTTTATATGAACGGCGCGTCCAGTTCTCTGCCCGAGGACGTGCAGGAAGCTTTTATCCGGTCCATTCCCGGCCTTGAGGAGGCCCGGATCGTCCGGCCCGCCTATGCGGTAGAATACGATTACCTCGATCCCCTGGACCTTTACCCCACTCTGGAATCCAAACGCCTGGCCGGTCTTTTCGTGGCAGGCCAGACCAACGGTAGTTCCGGGTATGAAGAAGCCGCCGCCCAGGGTGTCATGGCCGGGATTAACGCCGCTTTGAGCCTTAGAGGGGAAGCGCCCCTGGTACTGGGCCGGGCCGACGCATACATCGGGGTACTGGTAGACGACCTTACCACCCTGGGAACTAAAGAGCCCTATCGTATGTTCACCAGCAGGGCCGAACACCGGCTGGTCCTCCGCCACAACACCGCCGATACCCGCCTTACCCCCCGGAGTTGGGAAATCGGCCTGGTGGACGACCGCCGCTGGGAACGGTTTCTGCAGAAAACCCAGGCTTTGGAGGCGATACGTGAACTCCTCCGTAGCCGGAAGGTCCCCGGTGCGGCAGGACAGGAAAGCGCCGTCCTCCGTCCCCATGCGGGTTCCCCCCTGGAACGGGCTTTGACGGATGCCGCCGTGACCCTTCAGGACATCCTGCTCCATGCCCCGGAACTGGCCGCCTATCCCCCGGAATGGCTTGAGCGGGCGGCCCTGGACATTAAGTATGCGGGATATATCGAAAAAGAAAACCGCGTCGCCGGACGGAACGCCAAAATGGATGCCATCAAGCTGGAGAGCGGCCTGGACTATGATGCCATTTCCGGCCTTTCCGCCGAATCAAGAGAAAAGCTCCGCCGTGTCAGGCCCCTTACGGTGGGCCAGGCCGCGCGTATCCCCGGTGTCCGCCAGGGGGACATCGCCCTTCTCATGGTGCTGGCGAAAAAGAAAGACACTCCCCCTTTAGCATAAAAAAAGTGTCTGCCGGTAACGCCTTCAAATGGGGACATGAATTACCGGATTAACACGCAAGTCGATTCCCGGATTATCAGTTTGCGAGGAAGGACGATATTTAATTTAGGATTATTCTGCCCGGATATAAACTGGTGGGTATGCGGCGGCCTGTTCGCCGATTTCAATTACGGGCTGCCTGATAGTAGTTAAACGAGGATAGATATAATTGGAGATGTCAATATCGTCAAAACCAATTACCGAAACATCTTCGGGAATACGGATGCCCCAGCAACACCCGTATCACGCCGCAGGCTAGTATCCCGGCACGATTAAACCTGTGGATTTGGGCGCATTCGGCGTACGCGCCGGACCGGGCTATCCGCTCCAATTCCTCGTGCTTTCAGGCGTTCCGCCTAAAAGCCCTGCGGGATTTCCGCTTCTATCCCTTGCGCTTCGCTGTGCGATACAATCTCCCGCCAGAAAGCAAAACCACATTTTCATAGCTGTCGGGATACTAGCACCTTGACTAGACTAAAACTCTGGATATAAGCCGTGAAGTTTTATCCGGGCATCTTCCGTCGTAAACTGCCACCGGACTATTTTGTGCTTTGTATTCCGGTCAACCTGCCATGCTTCAAGC
>JAITBO010000272.1 GCA_031283505.1 Treponema sp.
AGCATCATGTGTGAGGAACAGATGGACATTCTTGCGGCGGCTATTATCCACGGGGACAACGTGCGGGTAGGCACCGAGGACTGGCCCTATCTGCAAAACGGAAAGATCGCGGCCACCCACCAACTGGTGAAAGAAATCGCGGACATCTCCCGTTCCCTGGGGCGGGAAGTGGCGACTCCGGCGCAGGCCAGAGAAATGACCGGATTAAAATAATTTGAACAAGGACAAAAGGGATAACAGTATGACAGACAGGAAAACAGCGATTGTCACCGGTTCATCGGTGGGTATAGGCCGCGCGGCGGCAATAAAATTTGCCAGGGAAGGCTACAACGTGGCGATCATTGCCCGGGGTAAGGGGATACACGAGGTGGGTGACGAGATCCGCAAACTGGGCGCCGAGTGCATCGACTTTCAGGGTGATGTCGGATCGGAACAGGACGTAAAGACCATGGTTGCCCAGGTGGAGCAGAAGTGGGGGCGCGTGGACGTGCTCAACTGCAACGCCGGCATTGTGGTGGTAAAGCCCCTGGAAGACACCACTTGGGAGGATTTCGTCAATGTGACCCATATCAACATAGGGGGTCATTTCCTCTTTACCAAATACGTGATGCCGATCATGAAGCGGCAGAAACGGGGCGCCATCGTGAACATGGGTTCGGTTTCCGGCCATGTGGGACAGACCGAACACGCCATCTACGGTTCCACCAAGGGGGCCATTATCGCCTTTACCCGGGCGGTGGCCTGGGAACTGGCGAAGTACAATATCCGCGTCAACTCCGTCAGCCCCGGTTCCGTGGATACGCCGATGCTGCGCAGTGATATTCAGCTTGAGTCCACCCGGACCGGCCTGCCCTTTGACGAGGTAAAAAAACTGCGGGAACACGAGCAGGCTTTTGACCGCTGGGCGGAACCGGAGGAGATCGCCGAGGCGATTTACTTCCTGGCCAGCGATGCGGCTTCGTTTATCACCGGAACGGATCTGCTGGTAGACTGCGGGTGGGTGTCAAAGTGAGTGAGGCGGCCAGCCCATACTCTTTCAGTAATCTCAAGCGATCCAGCACCGCCGAACGTATCGTTGAAAACCTGATAACCCTTGTCAGGGAACGGAGCCTGAAAATAGGGGACAAACTTCCCTCGGAACGTCAGCTCTGCGAGATGATCGGGGTTTCCAGGCCCATCCTGCGGGAAGCCCTGAAGGCCCTACAGGTGATGAACATCATTGACATACGGCATGGGGCGGGGGCCTACATCAAGAGCCTTGAACCTGAAGATGTGGTGGAGCATCTGGACATCGTGTTTCATCTTGATTCCAGCCTCTACCATGATCTCTACGAAGCCCGGCGGGTCCTTGAGGCAAGCATCGCCGCCATGGCAGCGGAGAAGATAGGCGATCATGAACTTGAACTTATTGAAGAGAATATCCGGCAGGCCGCGGCTAATATTGAAGACGAACAGGCTTTTTTCGAGCGGGATTTGGAACTTCACCAGATGATAATGAAGGCGGCGGGGAACCGGGTCATCCCGGTTTTCATGCAGTCGATCAACAAACTTGCTTTGTTGACACGCCAGAAAACCAATGCGATACCCAATACCCGCAGAAATACTATAAAAGATCATGAAGCGATCCTTATGGCGCTGAAAAACCATGACAGCCGGGAAAGTGCGGCGGCAATGGAGCGGCATATACGTAATGTGGAACGGGCATTTCTTCATGAAACGGAGGTTGAGCAATGAGCGTATATTTTGTTACCGGCGCAAGCGGTTGTATAGGCGGATGGGTGGTCAAGAACCTTGTTGAAGCGGGGCATAAGGTGTATGCCCTTGCGCCCCATCCGGAAAAGCTGGAAAAGCTCCGGCTTATCATGAAGCAGGCGGATCTTGAAAAGATCGTTCCCGTCCGGGGGGATATTACCAATCCTGACCTGGTGAAGGCGGCGGTATCCCTCTGCGACGCGGAGAAGATCATCCACCTTGCGGCGTTGCAGATGCCTTTTTGCAAGGCGACCCCCTCCATGGGCGCCAGGGTGAATGTGGAGGGAACAATCAATATTTTCGAGGCGGCGAAGGCGGCGGGGATCAAAAAGGTGATCTACTCCAGCAGTACCGCAGTATACGGGAATATTGCCGACTATCCGGGAGGCGAATTCCGCCACGATTCCCCCCTCATCCCCCGGTCCTTCTACGGCGTCTACAAGCAGGATAACGAATGGGCGGCGAAAGTCTATTACGAAGAGGCGGGAATTTCCAGCATCGCCATACGGCCCTTTGTGGTCTACGGCCCCTTACGGGATCAGGGCATGACCTCCACCCCCACATCGGCCATCAAGTCGGCGGTCCGGGGGGAAGCCTACGAGATTTCCTACGGCGGTACTGCGGAATTCCAGTTCGCCGATGACACCGCCAAGGCTTTTATCGCCGTGGCGGAAAAGGAGTATGAGGGAGCCGCAGTCTACAACCTGGGGGGCGATACGGTAAGCATGGAACGGATCATCGCCGCCATAGAAAAAGCGGCGCCGGAAGCGAAGGGGCTTATCACCTTCAAAAACAGCCCCCTACCCTTCCCCAGGCACCGCGACACAGGGGAACTGGCAAGGCTGGTGGGACCCGTATGTCAAACCCCCCTTGAGGAGGGTATCCGCATAAGCGCGGAGTATTTCAGAACGGCCCTTGCCTAGAGGAATTCGTCTTCCGGGGCGGATATTCGGGCAGGAAAAAATATAAACCGTTCCGGCCGTAGTGAACGGTAAAAATTTTCAGGAGGATAGAGATGAAAAAAATTTTAATGGTGATTCTGACGCTGTGTCTGGTTATGGGCGTCGTATTTGCCGGCGGCGGAAGTCAGGGCGGCGTTGCTAAAAGCAATAAAATTGTAATTGCCGTATGTATGCAGGGGAACCAAAGCGGATTTGTCCGCTACATGGTCAGCGGTATGTACGAGTATCACAAGGCCGTTGCCAACGAAGTTGAACTTAAAGTAGTATTCGCCGATGACGACCCGGCAAAACAGCAGAGCCAGGTGGAACAGTTTGTTTCCGAAGGGGTAAATGCGATTATTCTTAACCCGGTTGATAAGGTACAGAGCGCCGCGGCAGTCGATTTTGCCGCCCAGAACAAGGTACCTATTATCACTATTAATACCGTTTCGGACAGCAAGAATGTAACCGCCCATGTCGGCTCCGATGATCTTGAAGCAGGCCGCCTGCAACTTGAACGGCTCCTAAAGGCCGCGAAAGACAAGAACTTTGCCAATCCCCGGGTTGCCTATATCAACGCAGTAATCGGACATTCGGCCCAGGTTTTTCGGGAACAAGGTTACAAAGAAGTGCTTTCCAAACATCCCGAGGCAATCCTTGTAGTACAGAACACCGCAGACTGGTCAGGTGAAAAAGCCCTGCAACTCACCGAAAACTGGATTCAGAGCTATAAACAGGGAACCGATCCCGGCATAGACATTATCGCTACCCAGGCGGATTGTCTTATTGTGGGAAGCATTACCGCAGTTGAAAACGCTGGATTAGCCGGCAGAATTCTTCTTGGCGGGATGGACTGCGATATGCCGGTAATGGAAAAGATCAAATCCGGTGTGGTAGACAATTCCATTTGGCAGGACGGCCTTGGCCAGGGCGAGTGGGCCCTGCGCCTCGCCATTGACGCGGCCAAGGGGATAAAGGTTTCTGACCACATCATTCCCTATGAAGTCTGTACAAATGAAAATGTAGACGACTATATCAAACAGGCGGAAGCCCGGAACGCCCTTTCGGCTAAATATTTCTAAAACGGTGTAAAGGACGGGGAGCGGGCATCTGTTGACTGTTTAACCAGTGGCTGTTTTGCTTCCCGTTTCTGCTATAGGGAATTATAACAGGGCATGAGGAGATTTTATGGGCGATGTAATGCTCGAAATGAAACATATTGATAAACATTTTGCGGGGGTCCATGCCCTCCAGGATGTAAACCTTACCCTGAAAAGGGGGGAAGTCCACGCGCTGGTTGGAGAAAACGGCGCGGGAAAATCAACGCTGATGAAAATACTGATAGGTCTTTACGAACGTGACCGGGGAGAAGTAATACTGCGCGGAAAAGACGTACATTTTAAAAATGTGCGAGATGGTCAAAATGCCGGTATCAGCATGATCTTTCAGGAATTTAACCAGGTAAAAGTTATGTCGGTTATGGAGAATATCTTCCTGGGAAGGGAGCCATTAACCAAAATCGGTTCTGTGGATGTAAAAAAAATGTATGATGATTCCCTCGCTCTTTTGAAAGAGTTGGGAGTGGATCTTGATCCAAAAGTAAAAATACGGGACTTAACCGTGGCTAAACACCAATTGGTGGAAATTGTAAAAGCCATTTCCCTTAACGCGGAAATAATAATTATGGATGAACCGACATCCGCATTAAGCCGCAATGAAATTGAATACCTTTTAGCAATGATACGGACCCTCCGTGAAAAGGGCAAGTGCATTGTTTTTATTTCCCACAAGATGGAAGAAATATACGGGGTCTGCGAATCTGTAACGGTTTTACGGGACGGTAAATTTATTTTTACCGGCAATGTGCATGATGTTGAGGAAAAAGAGCTTATACGCATGATGGTTGACCGCGAGATTAACGAGCTTTTTCCGAAAATCGAATGTAAAATCGGAGAAGTGATCCTTGAATCGAAAGGATTAAGCTCTGAAGGGAAATTTCATGATGTTAGTTTTAGCCTCCGGAGCGGGGAAATACTGGGGATTTCCGGGCTTATGGGGGCAGGCCGTACCGAGTTGGTGGAAACGATTGTCGGTTCCCGCAAAGCAACCGCAGGGGAGATTTATCTTCATGGCAAAAAGATCGTAAATCATAATCCCGGCGAAGCCATAGCCCGTGGTATCGCCATGGTACCGGAAGATCGCAAAAAGAACGGTGTGTTTCTTAAATTGACGATAAAAGACAATGTGATTATGTCGGCATTAAAAAAATGTCTTAACGGGCTATTCTTGCAGAAAAACCTTGAATTAAAACATTTTACCGAATATGCAAAAAAATTGGAAATTAAATACGCGACCCCCCGCCAGCTTTGTAAAAACCTTTCCGGGGGTAACCAGCAGAAAGTAGCAGTTTCCCGGGTGCTTAATTCTGATCCGGAAATTATTATTCTGGATGAACCTACCCGCGGGATAGATGTAAAAACAAAATCCGAAATCCACCGTCTTATGTCCATGCTGGCAGGGCAGGGCAAGGCGGTATTAATGGTTTCTTCCGAGCTGCCGGAAATACTTGGTATGTCCGACCGGATACTGGTACTGCACGAAGGAACTCAAACGGGTATTCTTGACCGCAAAGACGCGACAGCGGACAAGGTTATGGAATATGCGGTAAAAACCAAAAGAATGGAGGCATAAAATATGTCGAGAGTTAGTGAAACTGTTATTAAAAAAGGAAGCCGCTTTGATGTGCGCCAATTCATACGGGATCACGGTATCCTTATCGGGTTTTTTATTATTGTCGTACTTTTGTCAATCGCACGGCCTAACTTTTTACGTGTAGCCAACCTGATTAATGTTCTGCGCCAGGTTTCGTGTATCGGCATCGCCACTTTGGGAGTCGGCCTGTTAATTATCATGAACCAGATAGATTTAGGCATCGGTTCTACCTTTGCTTTGGCGGGGGTTGTGGCCGGCGTAATTGTTTCTACCAGTAACGGGGATTTTTACATGGGCCTTCCCTGGGGCATTGGGTATCTTGCGGGTATCGGTATATCAATGTTGGTTGCCCTGGTTGCGGGAACGATAGTTTCCAAAGCCCGTATCCCCGCCTTTATCGTTACTATGGGCACCATGTCCATAGGCCGGGGGCTTGCCCAAATTGTTGCCCATGGTATGCCCGTTGGCGGTTTTCCCGAGGCGTTTAAGTATCTGGGGTCCGCTTCTCTGGGTCCCATTCCCTGGCCGGTGATTATTTATATAATTGCCATACTGGCTACATGGTATATTCTTAACAAACGGCCCCTGGGACGCTATATCTACGCCGT
>JAITBO010000399.1 GCA_031283505.1 Treponema sp.
CTTTTTATGGCTACTCTAAACGGAAGATTATCCCTCATGGAGGATACGGATTGAATAGCCATCTCATTCAATTGTTGTTCTTCTAAGACTTTTATCATAATAAATCTCCTTCCCGGTAGAGTCCCTTTCGGGTGCCGGATTTGACTCCAGCCGATGCATCACTACCGGAAGGAGTGCTATCTCCATAATTCCCTATTCTTTAAAAAAGATCAAGGGTCTTTCAAATACGGTTCAATAATCTTTTGCATTCGACTTTCCGTGTTTTCAAAGTCCCATATTTCGTATAGTGTAATCCCATGCTTTTGGCAGTACTCTCTTTTAATTTGATCTTTTATTTGAATTTTCTCAAAGCTGACTTCCCCTCCCAACCTATCATAAGATTTCCTATGTTGTGCGCCTTGATATTCAATTGCAATATTCCACCGGGGGATATAGAAATCGAAAGGAAGATGTCTTTTGTACATACACCCTTTAAACCTATGTTGAGTAACAAAATCTATTTTATTGGTTTCAAGAAATACTCGAACTTCTCGTTCTCCTTTTGAATTAACACATTTTGGACAGCCAGACCCCTTTAAGTGATTGGCCACGGTTGATTCGAAAAGTCCATGTTTTGAGCATCCAATTTTTATTAAAGGGCGTAGCCCTTTTGGGGTTTAATACCCCGCCCCTTGGGGCGCTTCCTGCTGGGGGTGCGGGGGATGTGTTCCCCCGCATACACAAAGATTTCACGGAGAAATCTTCGATACCCCGCCGCTCTGCGGCGGGGAGGTTCATCTAAAACAGGCGCAGAACATTGTATACTTCTTCGGAGCTTTCCGCCGCCTGAATCACCGCAAAGGTTTCCGAGTTAAACAGATCAAGAAGGCGGCTTAAAACCCGCAGATGACGTTTCCTGGACGATTCGTCCATCAGGAGCATAAAGATCGAGTAAACAGGTTCAAGGCCGCCATAGTCGATGTCAGCGCGGGAAAGGCCCATGGCCCCTATTATGCCGCTCACCGTACCGTAATACCCGTGAGGCGCCGCAATGCCGGGCAGAATAGCGGTATTCATCCGGTTTTCCCGAAAGATAACCGTCTCAAGCATTCCCTGTACTGTCCGGCGATAACTTCAATCAGCTCTTCAAAGACCTCATCCCTGGTTTTGCCCTCCAGGTCTACCTTGATGAGTTCCCATCCGAATATGTCACTCAGCGGCATCCCCTGTTCCTCCACTTTTTGCCCGATCTTCAAAAAACATTTGTATGGGAACTACCACAAGTCCGATGACGCCGCATATCCCAAATCCCGTGGCAATGGCCTTTTGTATTATCCCGTAGGTCATCCCGGAGGAACGGGAAACCAAACCCATGATTATTCCTGCGGCAACCGTGATAATCAGAGTGGACGCGAAGGCCTTCCAAAAAACATTCCGGAATTTTTCCATTGGCTGGTGTGGAGATGAACTGCTCCGGCTGTATTACAGGTAGTTATTCTGCGTCACGGACGCTTCGGCTTCATATAAAACAGCGGCGGTTTTTAACAGGCTGAATGTCGAGTTTATGTTGGGCGCATCGCATTAGGAAACTTCGTTTCCTAATGCGACCGGGCTATCCGCTATAATAATTTTTGACAGGCAAAGCCTGTCAAAAATTATTCCGCTTCTATCCCTTGCGCGTTTTGGCTAGTAGATTGATTACACCAAACTACGTAATATGAACATTACAGAAAAAAAGAAATTTAACCACGGAATAACACGGAGTTTCACGGAGAAAAGAGGCAAACTCCGGGTTTTGTAACCAAAAACTCCGTGTTCCTCCGTGATTTTTCTTCTCAATATGCCTGCTTTAGGTACAAAACGATATAAGAATAAGAGCTTTCCCTTCTCAATATATAAGTTCGCCCTAACAGAAACCTGCTCTTACCGCCGCCGTTGCAACAGGGTAACTGCGTACATTCCCACGGCGATGACCGGGAAGACGGTGAAGGCGCCGAACATAGCGCGGTACCCCGCGTGTTCCACGATGAAACCTCCCAGGATGTTCCCCGCAAAGGTGGGGAGTCCCGATCCCAGGGACAGGTACAGGGACATACCCAGGGCGCGGCGTTCCGGGGGGACGCAGGTGGAAATAAAGGCTATCGCCGCAGGATGGAAGAGGCCGAAGCACAGGGAATGAAGCGTCTGGGCCAGTATGATCCCGGCCTTGAAGGGGAAAAAGGCGTAGAGCAGCATTCGCAGGATCAGGGCCGTCGTGGATACCGCCAGGCAGTTGAAAGCACCGAAACGGCCGATGATGCGCCGGGAAAGGAACATGAAGGGTACTTCCGCCATACTTGCCAAAGCCCACATAAGGCCCACGGCGTCCCATTGCAGGGATTCTGTCAGATAAAGGGAGAAGAACCCGTAAACCGAAGACATACCCAGGCGGTTCAGGGCCATGATGATGAGACCGGCGATGAGCATGGCGGACCAGATTCCCCGCTTTCCTTTGTCCGCACCCTGCCACTCATGACTGCCGGCCTGTTTCGTTTCATGTACTCCTTTGGTTTCATAGGCCGGGGGGATAAAAACAATCGAAATCATCGTCAAAAAGGTGGTAATGACTATCCAAAGGGCGATATTGACCGGGGTGTTCACGGGGAGTATCAGGGCGGCCTGGAAAAAAAGGGTCATGAGGATAAAGCTGACGGACCCGGCGGTTCTGATTTTGCCGTAGTCCCCAGTCCTGCCGATTGCGAGGGTGGTCACCGCTTCCAGGAGGGGGAGGGCGGACCGGAATCCCAGGCCCAGGGCCAGGGTGAGCAGGGCGGTAACAAGGGGATTCCTGAACAGCGCCAGGGGCAGAGCGGCGGCAAGCACCAGGGCGTTGGTGATGAGTAGTCCCGGCTTATAGCGGCCTATTTTGTCCGCGAAATGCCCGAAGACGAAAGGACCTACAACACCCGCCCCTTCAAAGATCCCCAGGAATATTCCTATCATAAAAGGACTGTAGCCCAGCCCCCGGAACAGGATGGCGAGATAGGGCGAAATGACCGCGAAGACGATATAAAAAAAGAAGAAGGGAACCGTCATATACATACTTTTATTTTAGTCTTTTTTGCGGGGCTTAGGCCATTACCCGGGATAAATAGAGTTGTTCAGGAACCTCAGTTTCTGAACAAATTCCTTTTAAAAACAGCAAAATGATCCGCATTTTGCCGAGACTTGTAAGATAACCAACCGGACTATCCGCTCACTTCTATCCCTTGCGCGTTTTTCGTGGAAACTTTTTTCGTTCCATTTTTTGTTTTTCTTGAACTTGAAGGACGATGAATAGTCCCGTCAAAGAGGATGTCAAAGGCTTCGCAGGCAGTTTCCACAAAATCGGCCCGGATGGCCCCGGTGATTTCCCTGTCCAGTTCCGCCCAGTCTTCCCGGTTGTCCGCCGGAAGAAGGACCCGCTCCATGCCGTTTCTGATGGCAGCCAGGAGCTTTTCTTTGAGGCCCCCTATAGGAAGAATGCGCCCGGTCAGAGTGAGTTCCCCGGTCATGGCGACGGCCGGTTTGGGAGGCATGGCGCAGAGGGTGGAGAGAAGAGACACCGCCAGGGTTATCCCCGCCGAGGGACCATCCTTTGGGATAGCCCCTTCGGGAACATGGATGTGAAAATCCGTCTTGCCTATGTCTTTAACCGTAAAGGCATAGCGGGACTGAATACTCCTGAGGTAGGAAAGGG
The DNA here is from genome assembly GCA_031283505.1 of Treponema sp. The sequence continues at coordinate 3,698 of JAITBO010000399.1, forward strand.
CAATACGAGCGCTTTCCTTCATCACATCCCCCAGATTTCCGGTCATGATGAGTTCGCCGTTCCCTTCAAAGGCAATGGTCTCTACCGGCAGCATGGCGCCCCCGGTCTCTGTCCAGGCAAGGCCATAGGAAACGCCGATCCGGGCTTCCTTGTACACCACGTCGTTCTTGTATTTGCGCCGGCCCAGAAGTTTTTCCAGGCTTTCCCTGCGGACCGTTTTCTTGTAGGAGGCAATGAGTTTATCCTGGCTTTTACCGTAATCCTTTTGAACCGCGTCCCTGGCTATGCGCCTGGCGCACCGGGCGATTTCCCGTTCCAGCCCCCGGACTCCGGATTCCATGGTCCATCGCCTGATGATGTCCAGGACAGCCTCGTCGGTGAAAGTGATTTTGGCGCTTCCCAGACCGTTCTCTTCAAGCTCCTTGGGGATAAGAAATTGCCGGGCAATGGCGAGTTTTTCCCGCTCCCCGTATCCGGGAATCTCGATGATCTCCATCCTGTCCAGGAGAGGGTAGGGGATGGTATGCAGGGAATTGGCGGTGGCGATAAAAAGTACCTTGGACAGATCGTAGGGAACTTCCATGTAGTGATCGGTAAAAGTCGAATTCTGTTCCGGATCCAGAACCTCAAGAAGGGCCGAAGCCGGGTCCCCCCGGAAATCGCTTGAAAGTTTGTCTATTTCGTCCAGCAGGAACACCG
>JAITBO010000414.1 GCA_031283505.1 Treponema sp.
AACCCGCTCCCCAAAAAACAACGCAAACTGGTTCAGCGCAGCTCCCCAATCCTTTATCGGCATCGTCCATTTCTTCGCCGCATTCCGCAAAGCCAGATACATGATTTTGTAAATTGCCTCGTCGCTCGCCAAAACAGAACGATTACGGGTCACTTTCCGCAACTGGTAATTCAAAGATTCAATAGCGTTGGTCGTGTAGATCACCCGGCGGATTTCTTCCGGATATTTGAAAAACTCGCAGAGATCCGGCCAGGCGGCATCCCATGATTGGTAGATCAGGGGGTATTTGGCCTGCCATTTCTCGCCGAACTGCTCCAGGGCTGCCCTCCCGGCCTCCTCGCTCGGAGCGCGGTATATCGCTTTCAGATCCGCGCAGACCGCTTTCAAATCTTTGTACGAGACGAACTTCGTGGAGTTACGCACCATGTGCACAATGCATTTTTGTATGCGAGTCTCCGGAAACACCGCCCGCACCGCATCGGGGAATCCGGTAAGTCCGTCCATGCAGGCGATAAGGATGTCTTCTGTCCCCCGATTGCGGATCTCATTGAGCACGGATGCCCAGAACTTCGCCCCCTCGGTTTCCCCTATCCACAGCCCTAACACCTCTTTTTTCCCCTCGAAATTCACCCCCAAGGCCGCATAGACGCTCTTTTGGCAGCTTCTCCCGTCCTTCCGGCTGTTTACCCGCAGCGCATCCAGATAGACAATGGCGTAGGACTTTTCCAAGGCCCGACTCTGCCACTCCTTCACATCCTCCATGACCGCGTCTGTCACCCGGCTTATCAATTCAGGCGACACCTCCACGTGATATACCTGCTCAAGATGGCTTTTTATATCCCGGTTCGTCATCCCGAATGAGTACATCGAAATGATCTGGTCGTTGAACAGGGGAACCCGTTTCTGGTACTTCGGGAGTATCGCCGGCTCAAAGGTCCCGTTCCGGTCCCGGGGAATGTTGACCGCCGTTTCCTGATTTTCCGTGAGTATCCGTTTCTCGCTATATCCGTTCCGGCTGTCCCCGCTGTGATCCCCGGCGTTGGAGTTTTTCTCGTAGCCCAGGTGGACGGTCATCTCCGCATCCAGAGCTTTTTGGAGCAGCCTGCCCGTCAACTGTTTTACCAGTCCGTTTTGTCCCAGCACTTCTTCCTGGGTCAGCCCCTTGAAATCGATCTGGTCCAGCAAGGTATCCCACTGGTCTTTCTCTTTTCTTCTCGCACGTGTCTTTGTCATGTCTTACCCCTTCGGTATTTCTACCCTGTTTTTGGTATTTACACAAACTATTTTACACGCTCCCACTGAGAATAATGATCTCCCCCGGATACCCTTCCTTTTTCAGTTCCTCAATGATTTCAAGGCCGTCCATTACGGGCATCATAATATCAGTTAAAATAATATCCGGTTTTTCAAAACGAATAAGGTTCAGGGCATCCCTCCCGTCCACGGCGTCCCCGGCGTATTTTACTTCCAGACCTGACTGTTTGATAAATTTCTTTAAACCCTCGACAACATGGCAATCATCATCTATTACAACGATTTTCCGCATGATTTCCCCGGCAATAGCCTAATTAAGCAATACTTCCTTCCCCGTTTTTGCACTGGAAAGGATGGCGTGGGACAGTTCCAGTATCTTTAGGCCGTCCGTACCGTTTTGAACAGGCTTTTCTCTGCCCTGAACCGCGGCAATAAAGGCCTCCCATTCCCGGCGGTAGCATGATGAGTCAAGGCTGTCGTTCAGGATGCGGATCTCATCATAATGCATATCCGCCGTTCTAATCCGCGCCTCCCGCAGATCCCAGTTGCCCGGGCCGGAAAGAGAAACAGCCCCCCGGGAACCGGATGCACCGCGGACATTAAAGGCCAAAGGCGAATTCCAGTCCGAGTAAATACTTGCCAGGGCGCCGCAGGCAAGTTCCATGGCAACGACTGCGGTGTTGTCATACCCGGGGGCATAGGGGAGCGTATTGAGGGTATAGGCCTTTACCGCTTTAACTTCCCCAACACAGTAACGCAGAATCGACAGATCGTGGGAAAGGGACTCAATAGTATGGCCGCACACTCCGGCGTTACGCCAAGTCGGGACACCCTCCTTTAAAAAACTGCCGCTCTGCCGATGTATGTAAAAGCTGTGCAGCTTTCCGATGGTCCCGTTGGTGATAAATTCCCGCAGCAACATGAACCCGTTACGGAAGCAGTTGTTAAAACCAATCATCAATACCATTCCGGTCCGTTCCGCCGTTTCCGCCATAATCCGCGCATCGGCAAGATCCGCCGCCATTGGTTTTTCAACCAGTACCGCCTTACCCGCTTCCATGGCTTCAACCGCATGGGCCCGGTGAACATCCGGGGGCGTACACAGGACAAGGGCATCACAGAGAGGCAGGGCCTCACGAAGAGACGTACAGGGACGGCAGTTAAAACGGGCGGCGGCAATTTCGGCTTTTTCCTGACTTCGGCTTATACAGGCGGTTACTTTGATGTCCTCCATACCGGAAAGGACTCCGGCATGAATAGCAAAAGCTCCCCCTGTACCGGCTAAGGCAATACGGATCATAACCCTTCCTATCCCTTTAAGGCGCC
>JAITBO010000016.1 GCA_031283505.1 Treponema sp.
TCGCCCACAAGGATACGGAATTGGTGATGCAATCCTTTTCCGCCATCGAAATGGCAAAAAGCGATCCTTCCCTGCGGAGCATGGCGGTTTTTATTGAGGGTATACTGAACGGCAACCATGAGGTAGCGGAATACGCCCAGGCGGGGAAATCCTTTATCGGCGCAAGCGCGAAGGTTCCCGATATGGACTGGTATTTGATTAGCGCCGTAGAAAAGGATGAATTCTTCTTTGAAATAAGGCAGATGCTGGCAAAAACCCTCACCATCGCCGGAGTGGCGGCGCTTATCGCGGTGTTCATCTTCGTATCCGTATTGAGATTCCTTCTTATCAAGCCCATCATCGGAATTGAATCCGCCGCGCAAGCCCTGGCGAATATGAAGTTTGACATCAATATTCCCCGGGACCGGAAAGATGAGATCGGGGACGTACAGCGGGCCTTTCATACCATCCGGAATGAGCTTAAAAAGACCCTCACCGATATCAATAATGAACATTTGGGACAAAAGAATGTGAGCGGAAATCTGCATATCTCCATTCGGGAATCTTCGGATGGTCTGGGGGTTATTGCCCGCAATATGGACTCGGTACAGAATAAAACCGATGTCCAGATGGAATCGGTTGTACAGACCGCCGAATCGGTGGAAGGCATCATCAAACATATCCATTCCCTGGAAAATACGGTGGATATCCAGGCCGATGCTATTTCCCGATCCTCCGAATCAATCGAGCAGATGGTAGGAGACCTTGATTCGGTCCGTTCTGTGGTGCGTCGGGCCCATAAGACCACCGGAAACCTCAGCAAGTCTTCCGAAACGGGACGAAGAATGCTGAACAACCTTACGGAGGAACTCACCCGGATTGCGGATCAATCGGCGTTTCTGGAAGAGGCCAACGCGGCCTTGGTAAATATCGCCGCCCAGACAAACATTCTCGCCATGAACGCGGCTATAGAAGCCGCCCATGCGGGGGAAGCGGGAAGGGGATTCGCTGTGGTAGCCGGAGAAGTGCGGAGCCTTGCGGAATTGTCGAACAAGGAATCCGCGTCCATTTCCACTGAAATAAAGAACATGAGGGACGGCATTGAAAAGATGCGGCAGGTATCCGCCGGGACCGTGGAGACCCTGGGCAATATGTTTACCGAAGTAACCGCCATGCAGACTTCGCTGAATTCGGTAAACACCGCGGTGGAAGCCCAGGCGTCAAACGGATTCCAGGTACTCAATGCGTTGACGAGCCTTCGGGAAACCAGCGAACAGGCCCGCACGGGTTCCGACGAGATACAAAAAGAAAGCGATGTTATTCATACTGTCGTAGAAAATCTGAAAAGCATATCAAAGGATGTAAACGACAGTATCCTGGGCGTACAAGGGGCAAGCACGAAGATCGCCGAATCCCTTGAAATCGCCCAGAAAATTGCCGAGGGGCATTACCTGGTGCCCCCGGAGGATATATCCCAATCGCAGGAAACATAGGAGGAAAACATATGTTGTTTTTTAAGGAAAGAACCGCTGAGCCTTCGGATTTCAAAGAAAAGCTTCGGGAACCCCGGTATAAATGCGTTGTCTTTGTGAACATCAACGGGTTTGAGGGCGAAGCGGTTCTTAGTAACATCAATACCGGCGGATACTGCATGGAAAGCAGGACCTATGCGGCCCTTGCGCCTGGCGATCGTCATATCATGCAGATCCGGCCCGAACCCCACTCAGGTATTAAACCTTTCGAGATGGAAGTGGAAGTCCGCTGGATAAAAAGCACCGAAACCCGGTTCAGCGCGGGCTTTCTGGTCATGGAACGTCCCGTCGACAGGTCTTTTGAAAAGTACATTGAGTACGTTAAAGGCCGTTCGTAATACAGGGGAACGCACCGTATCGTCTTAGTATCAATGGTAGACCATAGGACTGGGTTTGGAAGGGGCATTATCCGAATTAAGAAAGCGCATCATACGCAATCCGCGCCGCTTCCTGTTCTGCGGTTTTCTTATTTTTCCCCATCCCGGGTCCGAAAGTTTTGTCGTCCACCGTTACCTCTATCCAGAAAAAACGCTCATGCTCCGGCCCGCTGTGTTTCAGAAAGCGGTACATAGGGTACTTCCGGTATAGATGCTGGGATAATTCCTGTAGCAGGGACTTGTAGTCAAGGTGGTGGCGATTATCCAGAACCCGGGCAATTTCCGGGCTGATACGGCGGTTTACAAAGTTATACGTAGCCTTATACCCCGAATCCAGGTACAGGGCGCCGATCAGGGCCTCCAGAGCGTCTGCCAGGATGGTGTTTTTGGTCCGGCCGCCGGAAAGCTCCTCTCCCCGGCCTAGAATCAGCAGCTTGTCGATCTGCAACTCCCGGGCAACGCCGGAAAGGATATCCTCGGAAACTACCACGGATTTGATTTTGGCAAGTTCCCCCTCGGACTTATTGCTCAGCCCCTGGTATAGCAAGGTGGCAGCCACAGCCCCCAGAATAGCGTCTCCAAGGAATTCGAGCCGTTCGTTGTTGTACCGCAGACCCGTCTCATTGGTCGCTGACCGGTGTACGAAAGAAAGGTTCAGAAGCTCTAAGCTCCTGAACCTGATACCGGCGGTCTTAGCAAACGCCGCCAATTCTTTCTTTCTTTCGGAACTAAGTACCGGATTATTGCTGAGATTTGATGTAATCGTAGGCATCGCGAACGGTTTCAAATTCGTTGGCCTTTTCATCGGGGATGGAAATACCCATCTCTTCCTCAATAGCATAAACCAATTCATAGGTATCCAAGCTGTCGGCACCCAAATCCTGGCGGAAAGACACGTCCAGGCTTATTTTCCCCTCGTCAATCTCCAGTTTATCCGCTATCAGCTTCTTCATCTTTTCAAACAATTCGTCCATGATTTTTCCTCCAAATTTCTACATAAAAACGCGCTTTCCAGGACCTGGGAGTCCGCGTTAAACCTTCGCATCCGGAATAATTACCTGTTTACCCCGGTAGAACCCGCATTTGGGACATACCCGGTGGAACAGAACCCGGTTACCGCAGGTACTGCACTCAATAAGGGTGGGACTGGTAATCTTCATATTGATTGCTTGCCGGCGCCGGGTCCGGGCTTTTGACGTTTTCGATCTAGGTACAGCCATTTTAGAAACCTCACTTAAAAATAATACCGTATTTAAGACAATATATCAAATAATGTCAAGTTTGACAAGTCACCAAAACAGGGCAAAAGCATTTACTTTGAACTAAAGGGGGAAGGGAAAAAGGACGAGAGGGAAAGGTTTTAGGAAAAAATGACGAAACTATCCATGGGAGGAGGCCAAAGTATCATCCATCGGGTTCATCCCCCCAGACGAAAAGAATAAAAGCGGACCAGTTTTCATGGAGAAAACGACTGAAGATGTATCTCAGCGCACTAAAGAAATTGTCCTGGCGTCCAGACCGGTTCCGGG
>JAITBO010000024.1 GCA_031283505.1 Treponema sp.
GAAGATTTCTCCGTGAAATCTTTGTGTATGCGGGGGAACACATCCCCCGCACCCCCAGTAGGAAGCGCCCCAAGGGGCGGGGTATTAAACCCCAAAAGGGCTACGCCCTTTAATAAAGAAAAAATTGAGATTTGTAACCCAAAACCCCGTGTTCCTCTGTGGTTAAATTTCCTATGCGTTTATACTGTGTCCATCCCTTAACTTGTTGACAGTGGGAGGCTTCCCATATCTAAATGGTTACTCTTTTTCTTACGTTGTAATATAATTACTTGTATGTTCCGAAATTTTTTTTGGGCTCTGCGGAGAATAAAAGTCTACGCCCTCATCGGTGAAAGCGGAACGGGCAAGAGTTTCCGGGCCAAGCTGGTGGCCCAAAAATACGGGATAGACTTTATCATCGACGACGGGCTCTTAATCCGGGACAACAGAATCCTGGCGGGCCATTCGGCCAAAAAAGAAAAGACTTTTCTGGCGGCGGTAAAGGTCGCCCTGTTTGACGAAAAGTCCCACCGGGACGAGGTGGCCCGGAAGCTCCAAAGCGAAAAATTCAACAAGATCCTCGTGCTGGGGACTTCCGAAAAGATGGTGAACAAGATTGCCACCCGGCTCCAGCTTCCGCCGCCGGGAAAGATCATCAAAATCGAAGACATAGCTTCCCAGGAGGAAATCGAGCGGGCCATACGGACCAGGCGCATAGAGGGAAAACACGTCATCCCTGTGCCTTTCATAGAGGTAAAGCGGAATTATCCTGGTATTTTTTATGATGCCATCAGGATATTCAAACGGAGAGCCGGCCCGGCGGTCCTGGGTTCGACTCCCAAAGTCCATGAAAAATCCGTGGTCCGCCCGGAATATTCCAAACGAGGCAAAGTGATCATCTCCGAAGCGGCCTTAAGCCAAATGGTCATTCACTGCGTGGACGAGTATAATCCCAGCATCAGGATCAAAAAGATCGTGGTAAAAGACGACGACGCGGGATACCGGCTGGTTATTACCATCGACGTTCCCTTCGGCATCCAGCTTGGGGGGAATATCCACGCCTTGCAGCAGTACGTCATCGAAAACATCGAGCGGTACACGGGGATTCTTATTGAGGAAGTGAATATTATTATCGACAAAATCCGGCAATCGCCGAACGAGAGGTTCTAAATTGAAGGGTTCTAATTTACGGAGAGTATTCCTGGTTTTGTTTTTTTCCACAGCTCTGTCCCTTTCCGCCCAGACTACGGAAATCAAAAACGCTTTCTTCCGTATCGTCTCGGATGGCGGGGGAGCCGATGCGGCCCTCGTCTTGCGGGAACTGGAACTCCGTTTTGGGGTTTATAACCGGATCTTCGGGTTTGACGCCGCCGTCCTGGACGCCCCTCTTAGGGTGAGGACTTTCGGGAACAAGGAGGACTACGACGCTTATCTCCTGGACCGGCTGGGAGGCGTCCGGGACGGGGCGGTTTACCTGCATTACAGCCAGAGGGATCTTCGGGAACTGGTCATACACCGGGGGAGCCCCGGTGAGGCGGCGGCCCTGCCCTATCAGGCATTTGTCCAGTTCCTGCGCGCCTTCGTGGATCATCCCCCGGCCTGGCTGCGGGACGGGTTTGCCGTCTTTTTCAGTTCCCTGGTCTACGATCCCGAAAGGGATGTCCTCGACTACACCGAAAACCTTGCCTGGCTGGAAGAGGTGAAGAAACTTGAGGACACGGCGCTTCCCCTGGAATCGGTCCTTCTTGCCGACGGCAAGGATGTGCCGGACTATTTTCAGCCCCTGGCGTGGTCGGTGGTTTTCTTCTTTCTGAACAGCGGCAAGGACATTTATTCCCGCACTCTTACGGAGATTTTCATGACTCTTGACCCGGCGGCCCCGGCCAGGGTCAACGCGGAGGGGGCGATGAGGCGCATCAATATCAGGACGGGCATGGAAACCTTGAACCGGGATTACCGGGCCTATCTTGCGGACCGGAAGACCTTTGCGGAACTGCTTAAAGAAGGGCAGGCCGCGTATACCCGGAAGGATACGGCGGCGGCGGAACTCAGCTTCCGGGAGGCCGCTGATCTGAATCCCCGGCACTACGCGTCCTGGTACTACCTGGGGCTTCTGGCCTACGAAGAGGGAGACTACGGCGCGGCGGAAGAATATTACCGCGCTGCCCTGGAATACGGCGCGGATTCCGGCCTGGTTAGTTTTGCCCTTGGCCTGAACGCCGCCATGGAGGGTCGCAAGGCCGACGCCAGGGGTTTTCTGGAAGACGCGGCCCAGGCCTCTCCCGCCCGTTTCAGGCGGCGGGTTGAGGATATGCTACTGAAACTAGGGATACGTGAGGGAGGGGGAGCCACCCCCTGATTCCCCTGCGAACCAGTGAGCGGGTTCTTTGCCAAGGTCCATGGGACCTTTGGTCCCAGCCTACTCCCACTACGGGACCGCAGGTCGGGGGGTTTTGGGACAGGCTCAGTAGACAATGAATCGTTATTTCCAGGCTTTTTCTGTCTAAAAAAATTCTAAGCTGAGAATTGCTGTGTTATTGAAATTGTTTGTGTCAATAACGAGCGATTCTATCACCCCTTACGGGAACTAATTAACGGGCGATTCACCCCCCCCCTGCCGGCAAGTTCTGGGACTTTGACATCGGCGAAGAAGGAATCGTGAATAAGGCGTTTGGTCACCTACAGCAAATGGGATTTCTTGTCGTTGTTCAGAAAGTCCAGGAATTTTACCCCGTAATACCTTTTGTCATAATACGCTTTAAAGCCTATCTTTTCGCTGAACAAAAACACGACGTGTCTTTTGACCGGTGGCCGGGGGCTGTCAACCTGAAAGGTGTAATTATGAAAGGAGAAGCATCCGCAGTTGTCCGTTGTGCGGTCGTATTTGGCCGCAAGCAGGGTGTCAAGGTCGAAGCCCGCCGGAACGGGCGCAAAGGCGGTTGTGTCCTTGCAGGCCGGTTCCCGGTGAAACCGTTGGTTGAACTCAGTGATGAACCGCGGGAGGGCGGCGTTGGCCTGTTCCATGGTGGTAACGCCGTTCAGCTTGAACCAGACCGGCAGGCGGCTTTGCAGTGTCTCCCACAGGCGTTCAATACGCCCTTTGGCTTGCGGACTTCCGGCGGGAATAAGATCGCAGCCTAAGGTTTCAGCGATATGGCCGAATTGGGTCTTGTCCAGGGTCTTCCCGGCCGGTTGTTCTTCAATCGACCAGTTCTCAGGCTTTTTGGTGTTGACGAAATAGACGCCTATCCGGTCGGCATACAGTGCCTGCGGTACTCCATAACC
>JAITBO010000036.1 GCA_031283505.1 Treponema sp.
TTCTGGGGCATCCAGCCGTCCACGCTCATCTGGAGTACCGACTTGGTCATGCTGGAGAATTGGGCATTCAGGGTAGTCGCCAGGGCGAACATGGCGCCGCCAACCATGAAGAAAATGAAGATAGGTTTGGGCAGGATCGTTTCCGCAACCAAAGTCAGGGGCTGTCCGGCAACCTGCTCAAGGGGGAGTACGCCGCCGGCTACCGCAGCGATAATACTGTAGAGTACCGCCACGCCGATACTTGCGATAAAGTACACCAGGGGTATATCCCGTGTCGGATTTTTCGCTTCACCGCTCAGGGCGACAATAACCTGGGCACCTCCGGTGGCCCAAGTAAGCATAGCCGCAGCCTGAAGGAACCCGAGGACGCCGTTGGTCATGAAGCCTTCGCCAAAAAATCCGGGTTGAATTCTTTTTACCCCAAAGGCGGCGAAAAGGGCCAGAGAAACACACATGATCAGCACGATAAAATTCTGGACTTTGGCCGTCTTGTCTATACCGAGCATATTGACAATCCAGAAGACGGTTATGACAGCGAAAGCCACAAACTGCCGGGGAATCCCTGGGAAGAAGCGGAGGAAGTAATCCGCAAAGGAGAGGCCGTACATTGCTACCGACAGGTTCATGATCAGGGCGAACAGGGTAACGAGTCCGCCGATGTACTTACCGCCAAGGAGGACAGCCGAAGTGTAGCCCCCCCCCCGGATCCTTATGGTTCCGCATACGATAATGGTAGGCACAAATACCATCATAATCATCACGGCGGCAAGAGGAAAGGCAAAAACGGTCGAACGGCCGGTCATGTAGATGGAATACCCCATAAGGCTCATGATCCCCGCGCCGATAATGTACCCTACGGCCATGCTCATCAGATCCCAAAAGCCCAATACCCGTTTCAAATCTTTCGTGGTGGGCGCCGCGTGTACAGGCGCTCCTTTCGTGTCCGACATAACGCACTCCTTCTTAAAAAAATAAACCGCAGAAAAATCCGCGGCCTTTTCACTCTTTCGCGATGGTCATATACATATCAACGACTGTAGGTATGATCGCATCGTTAAAATCGTACTCCGCAGTGTGAATGCCCGAATGCGCTTCCCCACATCCCACCGAGAAGAACGCCCCCTGAGTATATCTGGTAAAAGCGCCGAAATCCTCCGAACCCCTGGAAGGCCGGTCTCCTTCAAAAAGGAGAAGCCCCAGTTCCTTCGCCACCCTGCGTACCTTGTCCGTACTTGCCTTATGGCTGACGGTCGCAAAAAAACTGTCGCAATAGCTTACATCGTATTCGATGCCGTATTTTTCGGCCTGCTCTTTGGCCTTGTCTTCCAGCTTTTTCTTCAGCACATCCATTTCGTCGTCATACTCCCCCCGGACGGTAAGCAACAGGCGGCCTTCGCTGGCCGACATACCAAAGGCTTCCTCGCCCACGTCTATGCAGATTACCGTACACATCACCAGCCCCTTGTACCCAGCCGGGTCTGTAAATTCCGGAATCTTGCTGACAATCTCCGCAATGGCGAAGGCGGGATTGCGCCCGTCCTCCGGCTGGCTGGCATGGCAGGGAACCCCTTTCATATAAATAATCATGCCGGTAGAAGCGCAGCACACAACGCCGTCCTTTACACCAATGGCATTTTCCGGCAGTCCCGGAGCATTGTGGTAACTGAAAACCTCGGAGATTCCGGCTTCTTCTACTAAGGGCGCACATTCCACCGCCCCCTCTCCGGTTTCTTCCGCGTGCTGAAACACGAAATAGATGTTCTTATCCGCACCCTTCTGGTCAATTTCCAGGGCAAAGCCGGCCAAACTGGCACTGTGGCCGTCATGACCGCATTTATGGGCAACCCCGGGGAATTGGGAACCATAGGGCAGGTCAATAGTCTCGTCTATAGGCAGGGCGTCAAAATCCGCCCTAAAGGCAATACTTGGTTTGTCCGCGCCGGAGTGGTAAACCGCGTAAAACCAGCGCCCTTTATCGACCACTTCAAGGGAGGTATTTTGTTTCAGGAAATCAATCAGGTGTTGTTTGGTCCACACTTCCCGGCAGGACAGTTCCGGGTGCTGGTGCAATTCGTGGCGGAGCGTTACAACACGCTCCAGCTTGTCTTTATCCATGATATTCCTCCTTATTTCTTGCGGGAACGAAACTCCGCCTCAAAACTTCAGTCTTGAAACCGGCTCGAATTCTTCAGATTTCACAAATTATGTGGATTATTTTACCCCCTCCTGGTAATTTTCTGATAATAAAAAAATAAAAAACATAAAAAATATGGTAAAGCAATGACGGCGATTAGAAATTTTAAGCTCATGCGGTATTTTGCTTAAATTTATAAGTATTCTCCGGAACCTCTTGATAGAGAAGTACGCAGTGTATTATCTAAAAATCTAACTGTGGCTCTGGAAGCCTCCGGTACGGATCGGCTGGGCAAGTCCATATCCTCCGCGCCGCTGTCCTTCCTGCCGGTTCCGCAGCCCTATAACATCGCCCGGCATCCTTTACCAGCCGCCTCTTTCGGAATTTATAACTCGTGTTACGCAGAAAGACTAATATGAACCACTAAGAAACTGTGTGGTCCGCCACAACACGAACTTTTCCTGAATAAATGAACCAGTTTCAAAACTGAGGTTTAACTGAACTTTTTCGCTTTGGAAACCCTAACGGTCTTGCTCGCCGATGTTTCAATGACATAACAATGGTTCCTCCCAAACAGGAAGGCCCTGTCTTTAACCCCTTTGTGATAGGTGTCATGATATTTGAACATTATGCGGAAGATGGCATTACAGTGGCTGAGGAAAATGAAGATGGAATAGAAACGGATCAGCGTCAAACGCCGCATGATGCACGCCGCCCTGGATTCCGGGAACCAAAGGTTCCAAAACCCCATGGTTTTTTTCTTAAAACAGATAACGATACCTGAATTGCGGGTCAAGGTTAGCTTTAGGGCGAGGATAAATTACCTGCATAATACGGTCCTAAATCAGCCCGCCAAGGAAACTCCTGAGGAATTCCACCGGGGTGGTTTCCCGGTTGAGTATTTGGTACAGGCCGGTGGAAACCGGCATTTTCAGCTTGTGTTTCTCCGAGAGGATACGGACGTATTTGGCTGCGGCCACGCCTTCCGGAAGGTAGCCGATCTCGCCGATACGGGCCAGGAGGTCTTCCAGGCCGGTGAAGGGTTCCAGAATATCCTTCTCGATAATCTCCCGCCCGAAGCGCCGGTTCCGGCCAAAAACTGAGCGGCAGGTCACGTCCAGGTCGCCGACACCGGAAATCGAAGTAAAGGTCTCCGGATGGGTGGCGCCCATGGCCATACCAAGGGCCTGTATCTCGTTGAGGCCCGCAGCAAGAAGCAGGGATTCGGTGCCGTCCCCGAAAATGTCCTCGACCGCGCTGACGCCCCCGCCGGTTTTTAAGGCGTCCAGCATACCGAAGGCGATGGCGATGACGTTCTTGGCCGCCGCCGCCACCTGGACGCCCCGGACATCAAAAGACGAAAAAACAAGCAACCGGTTGCTGCGAAGGAGGTCCCGGAACCGGATGGAGTTCTTGGCGTTTTCACTGGCCGCAATAAGGCCGGTTATCTTGCCTCTGGACACTTCTTCGGCGTGGCTTGGCCCGGCGATGTAAACCAGGGACTGGCGGTAAAATCCGGGAAGATAATCCTCCAGGGTTTCTAGAATGAGCCGCGGACCCCTGGCGCCGGGGAGGAATCCTTTGGTGATTACCGCAATAGCGGTCTCCCCTTCCCGTATGGATGGGACCGTAAGGATATGCTTCACCGTGTCCAGAAGGTAAAGGGATGGTGAAGCGAGGATGAGGTATTCCCGGTTACCGGCTGCGGCGGTTATGTCCGTACAGGCCGTGATGTTTTCCGGCAGGGACACCCCCGGAAGGTAGCGGGGATTGATCCGCTCCCGGTTGACGACATCGGCGACAGCCTGTTCGCGACACCAGAGGACCACATCTTTTCCCTTACCCGCAATCACTTTGGCAATGGCGGTCCCCCACGCTCCCGCGCCAAGGACGGCAATTTCCGCATTCATGTTCATAATCCCTTACCCTGCCGCAAAAATTTCCGGTTTTCTAAAACCACCGGGCATTCCCATCTTCCCAGGCGCAGATTTCTCCTTCATTGAAAAATAGAGGAATTTCCCGATCCGCGCTTTCGGGAGAGTCAGAGGCATGGATGATGTTGAGCCGCGTAGTCCCGGCAAAGTCCCCTCTGATGGTTCCCGGCAGGGATTCGCCGGCATCCGTAGGTCCGGCCAAGCGCCTGACCATGCCGATAATCCCCGGCCCTTCCAGGATCATGGCGATTACCGGACCCGAAAGGGTGTATTCCACCAGCTTTTCGTAAAAAATCTTGCCCCGGTGTTCGGCATAATGGGCTTCTACCTGGTTTTTATCCATTCTGAGCATCTTGAGGGCGATGATCTTTAGCCCTTTCCGTTCCAGGCGGCTCAAAACTTCTCCGGCTATCCGGCGCTGGAGGACACCGGGCTTCAGCATGACAAAGGTTCTTTCCATAACACATAGTCTAAGCCAAAATTAAAAAAGGGACTAGTAGGCTGATTGGACTAAAAACATTGATAAAACCGCGGAGGAACAGGGGGTTTTGGGTTACAAATCTCAATTTTTTCTTTATTTCTCCGTAAAACTCCAGTCCTCCGTAGTTAAACCCTAACTCCGCAGAAATTTGGGCTGCCTATGATATAACTTCTTATATGAGGCTGTTCCAAAACCGTGCGCGTTTAGCGTACAGTCAATTAGTTTTGGAACAGCCTTATATAACAATAACTTACGTGAAATATGCAGACATCCTGATTAGATAGAGCCTGTCCACAAAGTAACCGGCTTTGTGGACAGACACTAGATAGTCTATGAATTTTCTTATTTTTATTTTAGCCGATCCGGCTAATCTTTAGGCCGCTGGTAGAACCGTCCGTTGATCTGTTCGGTTTTCAGGACGTTGATGAAGGCGGAACTGTCTATTTTTTTAATGGCGTGTACCAGCGGAGAAATTTCGTTGGCGGACACTACCGAATAGAGCATGGTTCGTTCAGCCTTTTCGTAGTAGCCTATGCCGCGGAAAGCGGTGGCGCCATGGTTGGTTTGCTCCCTGATGAGGATGTATATCTCATCGGGTTTCCCGGTGATGATGAGCAGTGTTCGTTGCTGGTAACCTTGGTACAGGGAAGACAGCGCTATGGTAGTAGTAAACTGAAAAATGATAGAGTAGAGTGCCTTATCCAAGGCAAAGAGAAAGGCCGCCAGGGCCAGAATCACGCAATTCCCCGCAAAAATATAATTCCACGCATCTTTCCGATACTTTTCGGATATGAAAATGGCGATGAAATCCGTACCGCCGCTTGTAGCGTCCGCATAGAGACAGAGGCTGATGGAAACCGCGTTCAGAAGCCCGCCGAAGACCGCCGAGAGCAGGGTATCGTGAACTTGCAGGATGTCAATGAACATGGAAGGCATAAAATCGGTCAAAAGTCCGCTCAAGAGGACCACCAGACCCGAGTAGAGGGTGAATTTTTTCCCGATAGACCTGAAACAGATAATCGCCGGAACCGCGTTCAGGATGTAAAGGATGACACTGAAGGGCACTCTCAGACCGAAAAAACGCAGGGCGATTTCCTGGATGAGCAGGGTCAGCCCGGTAAACCCGCCGGGTGGTCATTGCCGCCTGCGGCACCGCCTGGCACGCCGCCGTTATCGGGAAGCACGCCTTTGAATACTTCGCCCGTATCCCCGCCGACGCGGAGATCGCCTCTGAATACCGCTACCGGAACCCTATTTACAATCCCCAGGACATCTTCATCATCATCAGCCAGACCGGTGAGACGGCGGACACCCTGGCGGCCATGCGTATGGCCCGGAAATAGCGGTAGCGTCCACCAAAGCCTTTACCACCCAGCTTATGTGCCTCTACCTTATCGCCCTCCAGTTCGGTATGCTCCGGGGCGTCATCTCCGGGGAAGAACTGACCGGCCGCATCGAAGCCCTGGAACAGCTTTCCGGCCACGCCGCCCGCATCCTCTCGGCCCAGGAGAACATTCAGCGCTTCGCATCCCGGCAGTTCAACAAGACCAAGGTGTTTTTCATGGGCCGCCTCTTTGATTACGCGGTGAGCCTGGAGAGCGCCCTCAAGCTTAAGGAAGTGAGCTACACCCACTCCGAAGCCTTTGCCGCCGGCGAACTCAAGCACGGCCCCATCGCGCTGGTGGACACGTCTACCCTAGTGGCGGCCATTTGTACCCAGACGGCCCTCTTTGACAAGATGGATTCCAACATCAAAGAGGTAAAGGCCCGGGGCGCGGCCGCCTTGGTGATCACCT
>JAITBO010000161.1 GCA_031283505.1 Treponema sp.
CAGGGCAACGTCATTTAGTTTTTGATCGTTAAAATTTCCTTGAACTCACCGGAATTTTTAAGAAAGACTAACCACAAAGGCGAATAAGGCGCACAAAGGATGTATGAGGCAATGCTTTATACCTTCCTTCTGCGCCTTGGTGCGCCTTTGTGGTTAAAAATTCTTCAATATTTTGGTAAATTCCAGCCTCTGAAAAGTTAAATGACGTTGCCCTGCCTCTTCTCCCTTCCCTCTTCTCCCCTTTTGCGTTATCTTTTATGTATGCCATGGTTTTCGGGAAATGAAACGGATCTAGCCGTAAAAAAGAAACACAAATTGGCGGAACCCGAAGAATTCCGGGTGGTTATGCTGAACGATCACTATACCACGATGGACTTTGTGGTGGAAATCCTGATGCTCATCTTTGGTAAAGATGAGGATGAAGCGAACCGGATCATGCTGGATATTCACCGGAAAGGGCGGGGCGTTGCGGGGATTTACCCTTGGGATATAGCCCGGACGAAGACAGAGCAGGTCCACGCCATGGCCAGGCAGAATGAATTTCCCCTGCGTTGTGTGGTAGAAAAAAACTGAGAATTTGATTATATTTATTAGAGTTGTTCAGAAATTTCAGTTTTTGAACAACTCTATTGAGAGGGGTGAAAAGTGAAAATCAGCCGCCATGTGCAGGCGATCATCAATGCCGCTTATAATGAGGCCAAGGTGCGAAATCACGAGTACCTGACCCCCGAACATGTCCTCTATGCGGCTCTGGCTTTTAACGAAGTGCAGGGCATCCTTTCTTCCTGCGGGGCCAACCTGGATCAGCTCAAGCTTGGGATGGAAAACTATTTTGAGCTGCAGGTACCCACCCAGGACAATATCGAGCCCACCCAAACCGTGGGTTTTCAAAGTGTGCTGGAACGGGCGGTACTCCAAAGCCAGTCTTCCCAAAAACAAATCCTGGACGTTGCGGATATCCTGGTTTCCCTCTATGACGAGGAACGGAATTATTGCGCCTATTACCTGCGCAAAGCAGGGATAAAGAACCGCCTGGAACTTCTGGAAAGCCTTTCCCGGGAATATGATGAGTACAGTGAACAGGGCTATTCTCAAAAATTTAACCGAACAGGCTCCAATCCCCTGAACGAAGGCGAGGAAGGGGAAACGGCCGATCTCAGCCAAAAAACCAAGGCCAACAAAAAGAGCGCCCTGGAACGGTACGCCACGGAGCTTACCGTCCTGGCAAAGCTGGGCAAGCTGGAACCGGTAATCGGACGGCAAACCGAGCTGGATCGTACCGTGCAGGTACTTTGCCGGCGGCTTAAAAACAACCCCGTCCATGTGGGAGATTCCGGGGTTGGCAAAACCGCCATCACCGAAGGCTTGGCTCAGCGTATCGTCGCCGGTGAAGTCCCCCCTACCCTGAAGGACTTTTCCATCTTTTCCCTGGACATGGGCGCTCTGGTGGCAGGTACCAAGTACCGGGGTGATTTCGAGGAGCGGATCAGGCGGGTTGTGGAAGAAATCCTGAAAAAAGAGCGGGCCATCCTCTTCATCGACGAGATCCACACCCTGGTAGGGGCCGGTTCCGTCTCGGGCAGCGCCCTGGACGCATCCAACCTTCTCAAACCCGCCCTTTCATCGGGGAAGCTCCGTTGCATAGGTTCCACTACCCACGAGGAATACGGCAAATTTTTCGAAAAGGACCGGGCCTTGTCCCGGCGCTTCCAGAAAATTGATATCGACGAGCCCAGCCAGGAAGATGCCGTCGCCATACTCCAGGGGCTCAAGTCCAAATACGAGGATTATCACAAGGTCCGGTACAGCGATGAGGCGGTGGAAGGCGCGGTACGGCTTTCCGCCCAGTTCATCACCGAACGGCGCCTGCCGGATAAGGCCATCGACGTGATCGACGAAGCCGGGGCCTTTGCCCGTATCGAAGCCTTCAAAAACAAAACCGATGAGGAGATTCCCGTGGAAGAACAGCCCGCAGCGGACTTTTCTATAGACATCGGCCTCTCCCTAATCGAAACCGTAATTTCCAAAATAGCCCGCATACCGGAACGGGCCGTAGGGGAAAGTGAAAAAGATAAACTCCGGGCCCTGGAGGATAAGCTCCGGTCCCGCATCTTCGGTCAGGACGATGCGATACTGGCGGCGGTTAAGGCGGTCAAGCGTTCCCGCGCTGGCTTCCGGGGGGACCATAAACCTGTGGCAAACTTCCTCTTTGTGGGCCCCACCGGGGTCGGCAAAACCGAGTTGGCCCGGCAGTTGGCCGATATTCTGGGGGTGCCCATGCACCGGTTCGACATGAGCGAATACCAGGAAAAGCACACCGTGTCCCGGCTCATCGGCTCTCCCCCAGGCTATGTGGGCTACGAAGAGGGGGGCCTCCTCACGGACGCTATCAGAAAGCAGCCCCACAGTGTTGTTCTCCTGGACGAGATCGAAAAGGCCCACCCGGATATTTATAACATACTCCTCCAGATCATGGACTACGCCACCTTGACGGATAACAACGGCCGAAAGGCGGATTTCCGCAACGTGGTCTTCATTATGACCAGCAACGCCGGGGCTAGGGAAATCGGTAAGAACCTCATCGGTTTTGGAGAGCGGGTTGCCGGGGAAGCCGAGGTGGACAGCGCGGTGGAACGTATCTTCACCCCGGAATTCCGCAACCGCCTGGACGCGGTGATCCGCTTTGGTCACTTGTCCAGGGAAGTGATGCGATCCATAGTCCGCAAGGAACTGGATCTCTTCAAAGCCCAGTTGGCGGAAAAGAAAGTAGCCCTGGACATAAGCGACGCCTGTGTGGATCATCTTGCGGAGGAAGGTTACAGCCGGGAATTCGGTGCCCGTAACGTGGGCCGCCTCATTGAAGACAAGATCAAATCCTTCTTTGTGGATGCGGTCCTCTTCGGCAGCCTCAGCGCCGGCGGCACAGCCAAGGCGGATTGGCGGGACGGCGGCTACCGCATAGACATACCCAACGCCATGGAACTTTCGATGGATGAATTAACTCCCCTAGAGATATAAGGCGAGGCTTTTCGGATTTACGCACCCCGTTCTTTTTTGTTATCCTTATCCCATGCAGCTCCGTTCCGGTCAGGACCCTCAGTTTCCCTATCTCACCGAGTACGACCGGTTTAACTTCCCGGCTCCGGAGAAAAGCCCGGACTGGATAGTCGCCATTGGGGGTAATCTCTCCCCAGGGATGCTCCTTTCCGCCTATGAACAGGGGCTTTTCCCCTGGTATAACCAGGAAGACCCCATACTCTGGCAATCCCCAGACCCCCGGTTTGTCATATTCCCGGAAAAGCTCCACATCTCAAAGTCCATGGAGAAAGTTTTTAGGAAGGGTGAATTCAGCTTTGCCCTGGACCGTGATTTTACCTCGGTTATCCGCTCCTGCGGCGATGTCTATCGCCCCGGTCAGGGCGGCACCTGGATCACCGATGATATTATCACCGCATACGGGGAACTCCACCGCCTGGGCTGGGCCCACTCGGCGGAAAGCTACCTGGACGGCGAATTGGCCGGGGGTTGTTACGGGGTTCGGCTGGGCAACGCCTTTATCGGAGAATCCATGTTCGCCCGGCGGCCAAATGCGTCCAAGGCAGCTTTTCTGCGCCTGGCGAAGATACTTTTCCTGGACGGCGTTTCCTTCATCGACTGCCAGGTCCATACGGAGCATCTGCAAAGCCTTGGGGGCGAAGCGATCAGCAGGAAGGCATACCTCAAACTCCTGGACAAAGCGCTTGCGGCGCGGCGTTTCGCGGAAGGGCGCGTTGACGAACTGGACAGAAGGGGGAATTGGGGAGAGCTATACAAACACCTACATCTAGTGCGCTCCGGGGTAATTGAAAAATGAGACTGTAAAGCCGGGACGCCGGCTAACCCAGAAGGTCCACGTTGTTGCCTACCTCAGTATCGGTGACAACTTCAGCGGATTCCAACAGCTTGGCAAGCTCGGCGGCCTCGGCTTCGGCATTCTTGAGCGCCATACGCTCCACCTTCACCGCCGCTTCCTGTTGAACCTTATCCTGGGACACAGCCGTAGAAACGTTTTCTATTTCCATACTTTAAGTGTACTCCCGGATACGCAAAAACACAAGTGTTTCATTAATACTGTCGCCCCCGGTTTAAGCGCCCCAAGACATCCCGCAAATTACAAAAAAGCGTTTTTTTCTTGACTGGCCGTGGAAAAAGCATGGTATAATGCGCTGTAACATATACACGTATGACGATAATAGAATTGCATCTTTTTACCCCCGCCGCCGGCCGCGCTGCGTCTTGTTCCTTGTTCCCCGGTCATGCGTAATTCCTTTCCCCCCCCCAATATAGTGTAAGCACGGTATCAACAACACCGTATAAAGCGCCTATTCCGCTCCCCGGTTCAAAAAGCATACTCCCCGCCGTAGAAAGGATCCTTTCCGTCACGGAAAGATCTCTTTTTACCGTAGAAAGATCTCTTTCCGTCACAGAAAGATTTCTTTTTGCCGTAGAAAGATCTCTTTCTGCTGCGGAAAGATCTCTTTACGCCGTGGAAAACAGGCTGCCTATTCCGGAAATTCCAAGCCCCGGTTCACACGGCGTCCCCTCCCGTTCAAAATGTCTTTATTATGTGCGCCGCGACTTGCCGCGGGCTATCAAACCGGTCTCAAAAATACCATTTATAGGAGTAAGGTGATGAGTAAAAACTATATCCCTTCGCGGGATGCGGATTTTGACCGCTGGTTCAGTTTTTTGTACCTGTACCAGAAAGTACACATGATTCTTTTCTGTCCCTATTTCCAGAAATTGTATCTCATACCTTTCTTCTATTCCTTTACAAATTTCCTTCAGTTTTTCATCCACATCTTTGGTTATTACCGCTCTTCTATATTTTGCCGGGCATACTATATGATACATTAGACATGTTTAATAACCGCAAGGATGATATAATGATGGCATGGGAAGGGGAAAAAAGGCGGCGGATGCCAAAGCGGTTCTTTTTAAGCGGTTGCACGGGGTAAAACCCGATACGTTTCATAGAATGCTGTCGATTCTCCACAAGGAGTTCGATGCGTTGCATAAAAACGGGGGTAAACCTCCCAAACTGACACTCGAAAACAAGCTGTACATTGCCTTAAAATACTTGCGGGAGTACCGGACAATGGACAGTATCGTGGCGGAATACGGCGTCTGTAAGGGCACGGTCTGCCTGGCGATCCAATGGGTGGAAGATACCCTGGTTAAAGACGGCACGTTTGCCCTGCCCGGGAAAAGAGTACTGAAGGAAAATCAGAGTCAATCCAATATATCGTAGATGTTACGGAAAGCCCCATAAACCGCCCGAAAGAAGGTCAAAAAGCGTATTATTCGGGGGAAAAAGCGCCATACACTGAAGACCCGGGGCGTAATTGAGCGGAACAGTCTGGAAATCATAGATGTACAGGAAGCCAAGGGCAGCGAGCATGATTTTAAGATATATAAAGATACCATAGG
>JAITBO010000226.1 GCA_031283505.1 Treponema sp.
GGTTTTTTCGGCATGGCCCGAAGTACCAAGATATAGTACTCTCCAGCAAGATAAGGAACATAGAATTTTCTAGTATAGCTTGGGTGATACACCGGACTGAGTATAGATAGAGAAAAAAATTGTGTTCTTATGTTGATTTTTTGAGCGTATTTTTATGGAGCCTAATAACCGTCTCCCCAGGGAAGACATAGTAGTCTTTATGCTATTTTGAAATACCGGTGAAGAGACTTGAACTATCGAGGTTGCCCTCAGTAGATTTTGAGTTTATCTCCTTTTATCTCATTGCTGCATTATTATACGCAATTATCCCCTCAGGTATAACTAACCCTTTTTTATTTCTTTGAACCAAATCGCCTGCTCTGATATAACTCTCGTTAATTTACAATGCAAACTTTTTTCAGGAAGGCCGATGACTTTTTATGATTTCAACGCCAAATCCCCCCACAGAAAAAACCGCCCTTGACTAGTCTGTCAAAACCCACTCTGCAAGGCGAAGGTCACGGGCTATAAGGACCGGAAACGGACGAAGGACTGCCAATGCCAGAACTGCGATAACTCCTTTTCGCCCTTCTCCTGCACGACAATCCGGCACGGACATGCACCAATGGTTCTACCCCATCCTTCTCACCCTGAACCGCAACAAGGAAATTGCAGACTCCCGTTGCACCGGGTTACCTACACAACAGCCCGGCGGATACTCAGGCTCATCCGTACCGCGATTCCCGGATGTGGGCTGCCCGCATCCCGGAGCGGGGTGGTGGTGAAAGTAATCCGGGAGGGGAGCCATGCGGGCCATTTGCTCCCGATGAGGTCTGCCCGGCCCTTGGAGTTTGCCCAGTATATGTACTGCTCTGGAATAGTCCCCTCCTCCCCTGTTGTGGGGTTCTTTACTAGGGCGTGTTCACATTAAAGGAATGAGAGGTAAAGACAGAAAGTAAGTAGGGAACTTACCGAAAAACAATACCGGTACATAGCGCCATGGCTCCCCAAACACCGGGGAAAGGTCACAAGAGCCAATCGTACTTTGCTTAACGCCCTCATTTACCGGGGTGAACATAGTGGTAAGGGGCGGAGTGTGCCTCAAACTTTGGGAAATGGGCAGGTGATTTCTGTCCGATTGAACCGTTGGGCGGAACAGGGTGGTGGAGCGGGTGTTTAAGGGGTTGGCCGGGGAAAGATTACCGGTATCCGGGGTATGCTCTTTTGATTCAAGGATGGTTAAGACGCATCCTGACGTGCATGGAACTGAAAAAAAGGATCTCCAATCGACCGGGAAGAGCCGGAGAGGATGGAACAGGAAGCTCCACGCAGTAACTGTGGGGGATGGGTGCCTTCAGGGTGTCCGGGGGAAACGTCCCGGATGCGGTTGCACCTGGAACGCACCGGAAGACAGGAGTATACGGTTAATCGCTTGATGGATCGGGCGATGAAGCCGAGCGGACACGGATTAGGGCAGGGAAGGTGGGGTTTAATCCAGTAGTACCGGCGAAACGGAACCGGGTTCGTCCGGGGGAGTATGTCATGGAATTGTATAAACGGCGGAATGAGCTAGAGCGAGTGTTCCGGCGGCTCAAGGGATTTCGAGGGATTTGCACCCGCTCTGACAAGCTTGACCGCATGTTGAGGGCTTTTATCTATCCGGTCTGTATTTGTATCACTTTGCGTAATGTGAACACGCCCTAGGATTCCCAAAAATCTACGGAAGTACTGAATCGGTGCAGCTTCCCACTCTCTCTACCGGCGCGTACCGCCTGCGGATAATCACCCAGTTTACGTCCGGCAATATCCCCTTAAAAGGGGCGCGTCAAATAGATCACGGGGTCGAACTGACCGTTTCGTAACGTACAAGGGCAGGCAGCACCAGCCTGTAATTATCCAGCGATTACGCTAGTAATAGTCCGGCGGTTAGCCTAGAGTGTGCCGGACACGGGCAGGATGTGGAGGATTACCCGGATAGACGGTATTTTCAGGTTCCAGCCTCCTTCATATCCCCTCACCGCCTGGACAAACTCAAGGCCGTCTAGGTTTTCGGGGACCGCATAAGAGAAGTCCACATCTGCGATGGGGACATAGCCGGCCAACCCATCGTACCGCACCGCGTAAACCCCGCCGCTTCTCCGGCCAGTTGCTGACATCAGGATTGCCGGGCGGATAGTGGCGTGTTATCATAGGGCATGATAGGCTGGAAAAGATATGGCGAAGAAAAAGTCAGAACCCCAGGAAAATACTAACGCCAGCCCTAAAAAAGCGGCGCCGGAAAGATTTTGCTCTTTTTGCGGCAAAAGTTCGAATAACGCTTATCGCATGATAGCCGGGCCGCCCATTCCGTCCGGACAATATGAAGTATCCATTTGCGATGAATGGGTAAATGTATGGGTCAAGCTTCTTTTGGAGGAAAGCGATGCCCTCTTATGGATACCCGTAGTTTCACAGCACCACGTATTCACCGAATACCTTGGAACAAAATGGAATTTTCCCTCTGCCAAAACACTGGACAGAAGCTGGCATATTGCGTACCTGGCCCCGCACAATAAGAAATTTGACGCAATCTTTTCCGCCCATATTGTCCCTCAGGCGGAACAAAAATCACTTGATGTAATCAGGCTTCCCGCAGTGTATGGAAAACGAAAATCAATTTACGGCATTATGAAAAACGTTTACGAATCGGTAATCCTTATCGCCGATGTAAGCGGCAAAGAAAGCGATGTACTGTATATTTTGGGCATGGCCCATCTTACAGGAAAGCCCCTTGTCATTTTATCGCAAAACCCCGCAGATATTCCCATAGACCTCAAAAAAGACCGCCAAATCATCTATGAGAATTCAGATGAAGGCTTGAAGGTAATCGACTATCATATATCGCATATGTTTGAATTGGTGAGCCACGAAAAAAAAGCGGACGCGCTTTTGCCCTGCAAAGACACATTGTCCGACCCGCTGAATTATCCCGCCCCGCCCATGCCAAAACAAAGGAAGAAAAAGAAGTAAATGCCTCTATCATGGAACGAGATAAAAACAAGAGCCTCTGCTTTTGTACTAGAATGGAAAAACAGTCAAACCGTAAGAGAAAAGGCCGAAGCCCAAACCTTTGAGACCGAATTCCTCCACATATTCGGGGTAGACCGTAAAAAAGTTGCCCTCTTTGAGCATGAAGTTCATTTTGGAGATGGTCAGAACAGTTTGTT
>JAITBO010000228.1 GCA_031283505.1 Treponema sp.
CGATAGGTGCGTTCATGATCACTTATGAACTGACGGTCGCAATCCTTGCAGAGGTAATTTTGTTTACTCTTGTTCTTTTTTCCGTTTCTGGTTATGTTAGGGCTGTGGCAAAGGGGGCACTTGATTTCTATGGTGATTAGCATAATTTCATAGTATTTCTTTGTGTCCCTGTTGTCAGTACCCCTCTATCATACTTTGTGGATCACCACCATAATTTGATCCGGGGAGTATACTTGATGAAATATGATTTTACCACCCGTATAGACAGAAGCGGAACCGGTTCTTCAAAATGGGAGGCCATGTACAGAAAGAAGGCGGATGTATCGCCGGGGATTATCCCCCTCTCGGTAGCGGATATGGAGTTTTCGGTTCAGCCGGAAATCGCCTTGGGCCTCAAGGACTTTCTGGATCATTCGATCCCAGGATACGCGGTTTCTACCCCGGCTTATTCACAGATGGTTGCCAATTGGATGAAAAAGCGGCGCGGCTGGGAAGTCAAGAGTGAATGGATCATTCAGACTCCTGGGGTAGTTTCCGCCCTCTTTAACGGGGTCGCGGCTTTTACGGAGATCAGCGACGGGGTCATCATCATGCCGCCGGTTTACTACCCCTTTACCATGGCGGCTGTTGAAAACGGAAGGGAATTAGCTGCCGTCCCCCTTCTGCTAAACGGAACGGCCTATACGATTGATTATGCGGCCCTTGAGGAAAAGGCCCGGAATCCCCGGAATAAGGCGCTCCTCTTTTGTAGCCCCCATAATCCGGTAGGACGGGTCTGGACGAGAGAAGAACTTCTGGCTGTGGCGGAGATATGCCTCCGTAATAATGTTCTGGTTATTTCCGATGAGATACATTTCGACCTCCTTATGCCCGGCGTTACCCACACTGTTTATACCACCCTTTCGGAAGAGGCGGCTCAAAATTGTGTAGTATGTACGGCTCCCAGCAAGACCTTTAATCTGGCGGGTCTGCAAACATCGAACATCATTATTCCCAACCAGGAACTCCGGGAAAAATTCAAAGCCCAAATATTGAAAAGTGCCTTTCATAATCCCGGCGTTCTGGGGCTTAAGGCGTGCGAAATAGCCTACACCCAATGCGGCGGCTGGCTGGACGAACTTCTGGAAGTCATCGCCTCAAATTACCAATTCCTAAAGGGGTTTATGGAGCAAAACCTTCCCATGATCAGGGTCTTCCCTCTGGAGGGAACCTATCTGGTATGGATGGATTTCCGGGCTCTGGGCTTGGATTACAAGGCCCTTGAGGAATTCATGATCCACGATGCGGAACTGTTTCTGGACGAAGGCGCCATGTTTGGAGCCGAAGGCCGGGGTTTTGAACGGATAAACATCGCCTGCCCCGCCGCCGTGCTGGAAGAAGCTCTGGAACGCCTGCTCAAGGCGCTCAAACGCAGGAATCTGGTTTAACGATTTTGAAGAAAAGTCAGGAAAGGGGCTGCCTTTATGCTCAAAATTAGCTGATTCGCAGGCGGCTCTATACCGGTAAGCTATTGAGGCTGTTCCAAAATTTCAGTTTTGGGACAGGCTCTATTGGCAATCATTTTCTACATGACCAATAAACCGGAAATTTTTTGGCCTGCGCCCAATCATAAACTCGACATTCGGCCTTTTCGTAGTGAGACAGAATCACACATTATCATAGGATCCGTTCCTCGTCCGCCAAGAAAGCGGCGGCAAAGGGGAGTTTTACGATCAGGCATATTGGTTTATAATAATGAATAATGACTGATCGGGGCTTTACTCATTTTGACTCCTCGGGTAACGCGGTAATGGTGGACGTGTCCGGCAAAGAGGCAACGATCCGGACCGCCGTTGCCAAAGGCGTCATCACCATGAGCGCCGGGACCTTCGCCGCTGTTCTGGACGGAACCGTGGGGAAGGGGGATGTCCTGGCCGTTGCCCGGCTTGCGGGGATCATGGCGGCCAAGCGAACCTCCAGCTTAATCCCCCTATGCCATCCCCTGATGTTTGACTCCTGCACGGTGGATTTTTCTCCTGATGAGGATCGGCGCCGGATAGAGGCCGTCTGTACGGTGAAACTCTCCGGCAAAACGGGCGCGGAAATGGAGGCCCTGACCGGAGCGTCGGTCGCCCTCCTTACGGTGTACGATATGTGCAAGGCCCTGGACCGGACCATGGTGATCGGCGATATAAGGCTTTGCGAGAAGTCCGGCGGAAGAAGCGGCTGTTTTAAGCGGGAAGAAAACCCGGAAGGCGGCTATGCTGATTGATTCTTTCGGCAGGGTGTTGGATTACCTCAGGGTCTCCGTTACCGGACGGTGCAACTTCCGCTGCGTCTATTGTATGCCTCCCGAAGGAGTGGAACGGCAGCCCCACGAGGCGATCCTCCGCTTCGAGGAAATCCTCAGACTCTGCCGCGTCCTTGCGGACCTGGGGATACGGAGGATCAGGGTGACGGGAGGGGAGCCGCTGGTACGCAGGGGTATTGTTTCTTTTATCCGCGATATTAAAACTGTTCCCGGCATTGAGCAGGTTACGCTTACTACCAACGGCGCTCTTTTGGGCAGGTATCTGGACGAGATTGCGGCAGTACCGCTGTCGGGGATCAATGTGAGCCTGGATTCCCTTAATACTGAAACATTCCGCCGCATTACCCGGTGCGCGATTGCAGAGGATCGGTCCGCAGGGACAGCCTCTCCCGCGGCCATACTCAAAACCATAGAGCGGGCTCGTTCCCTGGGTATACCCGTCAAGGTAAACTGCGTACCCCTGCGGAACGTCAACGAGAGGGAACTGGCCGATATTGCGGCTCTGGCGGAAAGGACCGTTGACGCGGTGCGGTTCATAGAACTCATGCCCATAGGCTGCGCCGGGGAACTGGAGCCGATACCGGGCGGGGAGGTCCGCTCAATTCTGGAAGGATGTTCCCTGTCACTGCGGCCCACCGCCGAAAAGCCGGGCAGCGGACCCGCCGTGTATTTTGCCGTCCCCGGCTTTTCGGGCAGGATAGGTTTTATCAACCCGGTTTCCCAAGGATTCTGCGGGACCTGCAACCGCCTCCGCCTTACCTCGGAAGGGATCCTCAAACCCTGCCTTTCAAGCGACTCGGCATTAGACCTGCGGGCCCTGCTCCGGTCGGGGGCTCCCGATTCGCGTATAGCGGAAGCGGTGACCCGCATTGTGGCCATGAAACCGGCGAACCACAGTTTTTCTGCTGTTTACGGAGGCAGGCGGGAAGATCACAAAGGCAAGGCGATGTTCCGCATAGGGGGCTGAAATGGGAAAAGTGTTGGCGGTATGTACAAGCCCTGAAAGGGGGACGGCCAAGCGTAATGTGGGCAGGGCGGAATTTGAGGCGGGATACGGCATACGAGGTGACGCTCACGCCGGCGACTGGCACAGGCAGGTAAGCCTCCTTTCCCATGAAAAAATAGCGGCTTTTCGTGAACGGGGAGCGGAGGTTGCGGACGGGGACTTTGGGGAGAATCTGGTTGTGGAAGGCATAGACTTTGCGAGCCTTTCGGAAGGAACTATCCTCTGCTGCGGGGAAGTGGTGCTGGAAGTGACCCAGATAGGGAAGGTGTGTCATTCCCGGTGCCGGATATTTAACCGCATGGGGGACTGCATCATGCCCAGAGAGGGGGTGTTCGCCCGGGTTCTCAAGAGTGGCAGTATTTGTGTGGGGGATGAAATGTATGCCGGAGAATCGTGAAGCCGGCCCGCCCGCCGAAAGCAGCCCGCCTTACCGGGCGGCAATAATAACGTCAAGTGACAAAGGTTTTAGGGGAGAACGGGAAGACCTGTCGGGCGAAGCGATACGGGAACTGGCGGAAAGGCGGGGGTATGTCGTGGTGAGCAAGATCATCCTTCCAGACGAGCGGGCGCTCCTGGAAAGGGAACTCAGACGTTTATGCGACACAGGCGCGGCGGACCTCGTCCTTACTACCGGGGGAACCGGCTTTTCCCCACGGGACTGTATGCCCGAAGCGACGACAGCCGTGGCGGACCGCATGGTCCCCGGCATCAGCGAAGCCCTGCGCCAGCACAGCCTTGCCATTACAAAACGCGCCATGTTCAGCCGGGCGGTCTCGGCGATACGGGGTTCAACCCTCATTGTGAACCTTCCCGGAAGTCCCGGTGCGGTGCGGGAATGTCTGGAATTCATCCTGGATGAACTTCACCACGGCCTTGACATTCTTACAGGCCGGGACGGAGAGTGCGGACGCGGCGCTTAAAGCCGTCGTAAAAATTTTGAAGACACCGCGGGCAAGCCTGCTCACCGATTCTTCATTATTAGATTTTTTCAAAAAAGTACGGAACCGGCGGGACATGGAGAGCGGTCTTCCGCTGTCTATCCATGGAAACACCGTATAAAACGTCCCGGCTCCACTTCCCGGTACGGGGGCGCTTTTATCCGGCATTCCTCACCAACGCGGGGGCAGCGGGACGCATAACAGCATCCCTGCCGATCCGGACATGGAAGGGCGTCCCCCGTCAGGGCGGAGCGCGGCCTTTCATGCCCGGTTTTTCCGTCCGGCAATGACGCCGGGTTGAAGAGGTCCCTGGTGTAAGGATGCAAGGGGCGGCGGAACACGGAGGCGGCGGGTCCCTTTTCAACGACGTGGCCCAGGTACATCACCGCCGTTTCCCCTCCCATGAATTCCGCAACAGGCAAATCGTGGGTCATAAAAAGATAGGCAAGACCCATTTCGTCCTGGAGGTCTTTAAGGAGGTTGACGATCTGGGCCCTGACCGAAGCGTCCAGGGACGAGACCGCCTCGTCACAGACGATGAAAGCCGGTTCCGCAGCCAAAGCTCTGGCAATGGCTATGCGCTGGCGCTGGCCGCCCGAAAATTGGTGGGGGTACAGGGCGCACTGATCTGCGGAGAGGCCGCACTTTTCCGCCACAAACACTACTCTATCCCTCAGTTCCCGCCGATTTTTGACCATGCGGTAATTCCTGATCCCCTCCCCTATTATGCCGTATACCGTCATGCGGGGGTCCAGGGACGAAAAAGGGTCCTGAAACACCATTTGTGTTCTCCGCCTGAAGCGGCGTTCCTCCCCTCCCCGTACATGGGTAACGTCCCTACCGTCAAAAAAAATGGCGCCCGAAGAAGGCTCAAGGAGTTTCACCGCGATCCTGCCAAGGGTGGTTTTGCCGCACCCTGATTCTCCCAGAACCGTCAGGGTTTCCCCCCGCCGCATACTAAGGGAAACGCCATCCACCGCCCGCACTTCACCGCCGGCCTTTCCGAAAAAACCGCCAGGGGCGGGAAAACACTTTTTAATATCCAATAATTCGATTAGAACGGCATTGCCGGTATTACCGGCGCCGGCTCTGTTTGTATAAGGGACGGCGCCGGCGGAAAACAACCGCCCTTTTTCGACGCCGCCGTACAACCGGCACCAAACCTCCCGGTCCTTCCCGGTTTCATGCCGGGAAGGAAAATCTCTGCGGCAGGATTCTTCCGCCAGGGGACACCGGGGATAAAAGGGGCAGCCCGGAGGCGCATCTCCGGAGGAAGGCGCGTGGCCGGGGATAACCGGGAGCCTCCCGGGGACAGGCGGGCCGCCCTCGTCCGCAGCCGCAAAGCCGGGAGAGACGGCGTTTCTTCTGAAAGCGGCGTCCATAAGCCCCTGTGTATAGGGGTGCAGCGGCTGGGCAAGCACTTCTTCTACAGGACCGGTCTCGCAAGGATGTCCTGCGTACATCACCAGGATCTTGTCGGCCAGACCGCCCGCCATCACCGGATCGTGGGAGACCCAGAGGCATGAAAGGCCGGTTTCCCGTTTCAGGTCCCCGATAAGGCGCAGCATCTGTGTCCGGGTAACCGCGTCCAGAGAAGCGGCGGGCTCGTCAGCAATGAGGAGCTTGGGACCCGTCGCCAGGGCCATAGCGAGCATCACCCGCTGGCGCATACCCCCCGACAAGGTAAAGGGGAAGCTCCGGGCGGCCTGTTCGGGACGGCAGAATCCCACCTTTTCAAGCCATTCAAGGGTACGGAAACGGGCTTCGGCCCTGCCCGCGCCGGTATGGAGCAGGATTCCCTCCGCTATCTGGCTGCCCACGGTAAGGACGGGGTTCAGAGCAGTCATAGGCTCCTGAAAGACCATGGAAACGCCGCCACCCCGGAAGGAACGCAGTTCGCCTCCCTTCATGGAAAGTATGTCCCGGCCTTCAAAAAACAAACTTCCCCCTTCGTACCGGCCCGGCGGATCGGGGATGAGGCGCATCACGGACAGGCAGGCGGCGGTCTTCCCACAGCCGGACTCCCCGATGACGGCGAGGGTCTCGCCCTTCCTCACGTCAAAGGAAAGGCCGTCAACAGCTTTTACCACACCTGTGGGAGTATAAAAATATGTTTTAAGGTCCC
Organism: Treponema sp.; assembly: GCA_031283505.1. The sequence continues at coordinate 6,360 of JAITBO010000228.1, forward strand.
GTACCGAAAGCAGTATTTCCGCCGCCGCCATGAAAGCCGTCCCTCATGTCTCAAAGTGCGTGTCCAGCGCATCCCGCAGTCCGTCTCCCAGGAAGTTGAGGGAAAGGGAAGTGAGGACCAGGGCCGCCGAAGGAAAAAACGTAAGGTGGGGGGCCCGGCGCAGGAAAAGACGCGCCTCGGACAACATGGCGCCCCATTCCGGAGCAGGGGGACGGACGCCAAGCCCGATGAAAGAAAGGCCGGCGGCGATAAGGATGATGCGCGCCGAAGCGAGAGTGGCCTGGACGATGAGGGGACCAAGAGCGTTCCGCAGTATGTGGCGGATTATGATTCCCGGACCGGTTGTCCCGGAGGCCCTGGCGGCTTCGATATAATCATTTACAACTATGGTAAGGGTCAGGGAACGAACGAAGCGGGTAAACCCCGGTATATGGGAGATCACCATAGCGGCGAAAAGATTACCGAACCCCGGCCCCAGGGCCGCCGCCACAGCCAGAGAGAGAAGCATCGAAGGAATACAGAGAAATACGTCCATGATCCGGGTGATGATCTCGTCGGCGATTCCCCCGAAAAGGCCCGCCGCGCAGCCCGGAATCAGGGCGACAAGCATGGCGGCGGCGGAAGCGGCAAACCCCAGGGAAAGGGAAAGCCGCCCGCCGTGTATGACACGGGTAAACACATCCCTGCCGTACTCGTCGGCGCCGAAAAGGTGTTCCCTGCCGGGAGGGGAAAGGCGGGCCGCCGGATTCAGGGCTATCCCCTTTTCCGGAGGGGCTATGAAGTCCGCGAATATAAGGACAAGGAATATCGCCGTAAGCGCCGCCAGAGCCGCCATTGCGCCCCTGTTCTTTCCAAAATGGACAAGCCGGAGGTTCACTGTTTTCATCCCGGTGCACCTTCCCTTCCCGCATACCGCGCCCGGCTCCTGGGGTCCAGGAAGGCACACACCAGGTCCAGAAGGAGGAGTACGGCGCTGAAAAAAATCGACAGAAACACTACCGATGCCAATACTACCGGCGTGTCCTTCATTCTTACGGCATCGACTATGTGGGAACCCAGGCCGGGAACGGCGAACAGGGTTTCGGCGATAACCGCGCCGCCAAGGAGGTGGCCAAAATGCATACCCATATTGGTGATCACCGGAGGCAGGGCGTTTTTCAAGGCGTGTTTCAGGATAATCGCCGCCCCTCCGGCCCCTTTTGCCCGTGCGGTGCGTATATAATCCCTGGACAGGGTTTCTATCATCATGGCGCGGGTGAGGCGCAGGGTTCCCGCCGCCGTAGGAAAAGTGAGGGCGGCGACAGGAAGGACGAAATGCCGCCAGGAGGAAGCGCCGCCTGAGGGCAGCACGCGGAGGCGCAGGGAAAAAACCAGCATGAGCAGCATACCCAGAACAAATCCGGGGACAGACGCGAAGAACAGGGAAACTACGGAAGAAACCGTACCTGCGGGGGAATGGGGTTTAAGCGCCGAAAAGATACCCAGAGAAACCCCAATAAGGGAACTCAGCAACACCGGCCACAGGGCCAGGGTCAGGGTATAGGGAAATTTCCGCAGAATGTCGCCAAGCACCGGCGTCTTCCGGCTGTAAGAGAAACCGAGATCGCCTTTAACAAACATACGGTACACATAGCGCAGATACCGCTCAAAAAAAGGCTGGTCAAGGCCAAGTTCGCCGCGCAGCAACGCTACCTGTTCTTCCGCAGCCCTTTCTCCCAGAATGATGCGGGCCGGGTCGCCGGGAGTCAAATCCATGACGGCGTATACGATAAAAATAATGCCGAGGAGCGTGGGAACAAAGATGAGGAGCCGTTTCAGCGCATACCGGAGCATGGATGTTTCCTAAAGATCCGCGCGGTCCTGGGATATATCCCAGGAGATGTCCCTGACATAAATACTGTGGGAGTATGTATGGGCAATACGCAGGTTCCGGCGGTATGCCCTGATGACGGGAGAGTTGGCGAAGACCGCATAGGGCGCGTCATCCTGAAGGATGTCCACAGCGCGCTTGTAAAGCGCCCTCCGCTTTTCGGCGTCAAGCCCGCGCCGGGCTTCCGCGAACAGTTCGTCTACAACAGGATTACTGTACCTGGCGGAATTGCCCTGGTTTATGTTGACGGACTCGTAGAAGAGCCCAAGGTAATTCATGTCTTTTATGTTCATGTAATGGCCCCCGCAGGCGATCTGATAATCCCCCCGGTAATACCGCGTAATCCATGTGTTGAATTCCAGAATGTCCAGGGTGATGTTGACGCCCAGGGCGGCCAGGTTCTGCCGCACAATCTCCGCAGCCTGCCGGGAAGAAGCGGCGGCTATGAGGACCGCCTCCACCGGTTTTTCCGGAGAAACCCCGGCTGCACGGGCCAGGGCCGCCGCCTTGGGGGGATCATAGGCGTAGCGGGTCTCAGGCTCCGCAAAGGCCGCCATCCAGGGAAGGGCCATGTAGTCCTTGACGAACCCTCCCCCTTCGTACACGACCTCCCGTATGGCCTCCCGGTCCAGGGCGTAGTTCACCGCCCGGCGGAGGTTGACGTTATTGAAAGGGGGCCTTTCGGTGTTCATGGCGGCGTAGTTCACCCTGGTGGAGGGATCGGAACTCACCACGATACCGTCTCTGTCCCTCAGGGAAGCCGCTGCGGGGACAGAGAGGGCCATGATGAGGTCCACCTCGCCGGTTTCGAGAGCGACCGCCGAGGTAAAATCATCGGGGATGACGCGGAACACCAGATGCTTTACCGGCGGTTCCCCCCGGAAATAACCGGGGAAGGCTTCAAAAGCAAGGTCCGTCCCGGCACGGCGTCCGGTAAACCGGTAAGCCCCCGTACCGACAGGAAAACTACCGTAGTTGTCCGCCTCTTGCACCGCCTTCCCGTTGTATATGGAAAACTGGTTCCCCGCGAACTCGGAGAGGAAGGATGCCATGGGTTCCTTCAGGGTGAGGACGACGGTGTAATCGTCGGGAAGAGCCACGTCAAGGATCATGCCGCAGAGAAGGCTGGCATTGGGCGCCGTCCTGCCGTATTCGATGGTAAAGGCCACGTCCCTGGAGGTGAACTCCTCGCCGTTGTGGAATTTTACCCCCTTCCGCAAACGGAAGGTATAGGTAAGCCCGTCGGGGGAGATTTCGTAGTCCTCCGCCAACAGGGGTTCTATGTTCCCCTCGTCGTCAAAGAACAGGAGGCCGTCATAAATATTGTTGCCGATCCAGCCTTCGACCATGGAGGCCGCGTAGTGGAGGTCGAATGTTGCGGGTTCCGAGGCCACGGCGATGACGAGGCTGTCAGGCGCCCTCCCCGCCGGGAGTCCCCTGTCCGCGCCTTCCTTCCCGCCGGACCGAGCGCAGGCGGAAAAAAAGAGGGACAAAACAATTAATAAACAAAAAACTGGTTTCTTCATGAAAAAAATACTCTGCTTCTTTTATTTCTCAATTCTTTCTCCGGCAAAAAAGGCGTTACACCGGTGTAGTATACCGATGATCGCGGGACAGGGAGATCTGCCACTGCCTTGCATGACGTGATGACAAGCGCGATGCCCTCTGTCCGCCGCACTTTTTGGACACTGACCGTCTGAATTGTATGCGGCTCACCCTTTGATAATCGCATGGATTTTAGGGTATCACAAAGAGGCTGAAATGTATAGGTAACCGTTCACGGCTATTAGGCTGGATTTATGAGATTAGGGAATGGCCTCATGCCAAAATATGCGGATAAACATTCTTTAAGATAATTCATTACCGAAATGTTTTGCAGAGTACATGTCGTAAAAATACTCCAGAACCGCTCATGCCACTCATTACCCGCTACTCCCCGGCTTCCCTGCGTCACTATCCGGTCCACTATGCTTTGTCGTATCGTCAATTCCCCCGGATTATTCGTCGCCTCTATCCCCGCT
>JAITBO010000242.1 GCA_031283505.1 Treponema sp.
CGGGGATATTCTGATACCGTAGAGACAAGAAAGCCGCCTTTTCGGGCCACAGTTGGTTATGAGAAAGGAAAAAAATCAGGAAAAGAATAACGTTAGAAACAACTATGTGTGTGTGGGGGGGCTTCTATATACTCTAAATGATGAATTATCACAAAAATAGCCCTCCGTATCTATAAATTATTAAGAACACGTTATCATGATTTTTTTTCGATGTCAATAGAAAAATTCCTCAGTGTCGTTAATAAGTGATAATTTCACCTTAATTCGTAGGTGGATCCATTCCCAGGAACCCGTTTTGTGAGGCAGCAAGGTTGTTGATTACGTATATTTAAATTTGGGTTTAGCAACAGGGATTCAAAGTTTCAAATAACACCCCAATTTGGAAAAATATGTAACCTGAGTTCGCTGAGGGAAGGAAATATAGCCAAAATCGGAGAAAAGCCCTATGAAAACCCGACTTTTGGCTACTGATTCTGCTTTTTGAAGAATTTTTACCCGACATTGAACCTGTGTTATGTATCAAAAAGTAGACAATAGAGTCTGTCCCAAAACCAACTGACTCTGCGTTAACACGCACGGTTTTGGAACAGACTCAATAATCAGGATAAAACTGATCAACTCGTTATTTCCAGGTTTGTATGAAAAATTTCTAAACTTTGAATTTCTGGTTTAGTAATGCGCCGCCCGGATAAGATTTAACATGAGGCAATACGGCATATAGCTTTTTTTTAAAAGGCCGGGTATACTTATTTATAATTGAGGCTGATGTATAGGGATGCTTCAATATATTATCATTCATGGAGGCATATTATGTTAGGACATACCGAAATTCTGGTAATCGTTTTGGTCATTTTGGTTTTATTTGGAGCCGCCGCAATTCCCAAATTCGCCCGTTCGCTGGGTCAGGCCAAGAAGGAATTTACCCAGGCCATGAAGGAGGGTGAAGAGGACGAAAAAAAAGATAGGGATGAAGATAAAACCAAAAAGAAGGCATAAGAATTAAGCCTGGGGAAAGAGAATTCATTGAGGGGGTATAGAACAGAGGACATGAAGTCATCTAAAACCAGGGAAAAGAATATGCCTATTATTGAACATATTCGAGAACTGCGTAATATGATAATCGTCTCTTTCATAGCCTATGCTGGTGCTTGTATAGTATGTTTTTTGTTTTCGTCGAAAATAATATCTATATTTACCAATCAATTTAATGAGATAGTTAGCGTGATAGACAGAAACATGGTAGTCAGTTCCATAGCGGAGGGTTTTATGACCCAGCTTAAAATGACGGTCATTGCAGCGCTGATCATTACTTTGCCGGTACATATTTTTGGCATTGTCAAATTCGTTTTTCCGGGGCTTACGCTTCGGGAACGGCGTATCGTCATGGCTTTCCTCAGTTTCAGCCTCATTTTGATTGTTCTGGGGTGCTATCTTGCCTATTTTAAGATTGTTCCCCTTACGGTACAATTTTTGACGAATCCCCGCTTTTTGCCCCAAAGCGTAGGTGTTCTCCTCAACTACCAGACCAATGTCTTTTATATCCTTACGTTTATGTTATGGTCGGTATTGGCCCTTCAGATGCCCTTGCTCATGGAAATCCTGCTTGCTTTGAATATACTTCAGCGTAGGCAGGTATTCAGGGCGTCAAGGTACATTATTGTATTTATTTTCGTGATTTCGGCGATAATAACCCCCCCGGATGTTATCAGCCAGATAGGGATCGCCCTGCCCCTCATCTTCTTTTACTTTCTGGCTCTTCTGATCGCCAAAATATTTAAATTTGGGGAACATTGATGTTTGGTATCGGATTTTCGGAAATAGTCCTCGTCGGACTTATATTTATTATTTTTATTAAACCTGAAGATCTGCCAAAATTTTTCCGTACCCTTGGAAGGCTTTACGGGAAATTTAAAAAGTCATACGATGAGGTAATAGCTATTAAAAACAAAATATTGAAAGAGATAAACGAAACAGCGGCGCTGGCGGAAAAGGTGGTAACGCTGGATGAAAACCCGCCATCGCTTCCTCCCAAAAAAGAAAGCCCGGCGATCCCGGCAGGAAATAAAGCTAAAGCGGAATCTTCCGCAGATTCAGAAAATTAGTTTCCTATCCGATAGTTTGCCTTTATGCAATAGGGGCTGTGAACGATTACATTGATAATGGAGCCTGTTCCAAAACTAATTGACTGTGCGCTAAACGCGCACGGTTTTGGAACAGGCTCTTGGAAAACCCGGTCAAAAACCCGGTTTTCCAGTAAATCCAAGGAAACTGTTCCAAAAACTGAAGTTTTGGAACAGCCTCAATGTACTATAATATTTCCAACCGGTGTTATATTGTGACTATTACAGTTTATAGAATGTCCATGCCGGTTCTTCCGTCCTGTTCCAGGCCATAGGTTTTTATCTTGTTGATGATAGTTTTTCTGCTTATCTTTAATTCCTCCGCCGCCCTGGTACGGTTCCCTTTGTGGCGGACCAGGGCATCCCTGATGGCCCGTTCTTCCAGCTCTTCCAAGGAAGCAACGCTTCCAGAAGCAGTGCTTCTGGTCTCCCCGCGTTCACCGTAGTCCTCGTCCTCCATTCCCCAGCCGTCAGCTCCGGCGTCCCGGCGGATGTCAATGTCGCCGGAACATATCTCCTTTCCCCCTCCGTAAATAAGCGCTCGTTCCAGGATATTTTCCAGTTCCCTTATGTTTCCGGGAAAGGAATAGGCCAGCAGTTTTTCTATCGCTTTTTGGGAAATGGCCGGAACGGGGCGGCTCATGCGGACACTGAGTTTACGCAGCAGATATTCTGTCAAAAGGAGGATGTCTTCCCTGCGCGCCCGGAGAGGTGGAAGGGCAAGGCGGAAGACATTGATCCGGTAGTAGAGGTCCTCCCTGAAGCGGCCGTCCCTGACCAGGGCTTCTATGTCCCGGTTGGTGGCGGAAACAATGCGCGCCCCAACCGGGATGTCGGCGGAACTTCCAAGACGGCGTATCTTCCGTTCCTGGAGGACCCGCAGGAGCTTAACCTGAAGTGGAGGAGGCATCTCCCCTACTTCGTCCAAAAAGATGACGCCCCGGCCCGCCAGTTCAAAGAGGCCCTGCTTCCGGGCGGCGGCGCCGGTAAAGGCCCCCTTCTCGTGGCCGAAGAGTTCGCTTTCCATAAGGCCCTCGTGTATGCCGCCTATGTTCACCGCGACAAAAGGTTCCGATGCCTGGGGACTCCGGCGGTGTATCTCCCTGGCCGCTACTTCCTTGCCCGTACCGCTTTCCCCGGTGATAAGAACCGTCACGTCAGAAGCAGCGATTCTGTCGATCCGGGCGGAGACGCGGCGCATCGCCTCCGTTTTTCCTATAAGACCGCCGGGACCGGTGATCCGCTTTTCCGCCGCAAGAAGGTTTTCCCGCCTTTTGTCGTCCACAAGCTGCCTGAGCCTGACGAGCAATTCCGCAGGATCGAAGGGTTTGACAAGATAATCCCTGGCCCCGGCTTTCAGAGCCTCCACCGCGTCGGGGATCTGACCATGGGCGGAGATCATGACAACCGGAACGGGTATACCCCGGTCCCGTATCCACGAGAGAACCTCCTGACCGCTCATCCCCGGAAGCTTCAGATCCAGGATTACCGCATCAAAGGATTCCTGCTCAAGAAGACGGACCGCTTCTTCTCCGGTTTCGGCGCACAAAGAATCTATCTCTTCCAGGCCCAGGTATTTTTTCAGGGATTCCCGTATGTTCCGTTCGTCATCGACAATTAATATCAACATATTTACTCCCCCTTGCACTCGGGCAGGGTGATCCTTACAACAGCGCCGCCGCCTTCCCGGTTCTCCAAAACGATGGTTCCTCCGGCAGCCTCTATGAACCGCCTGCTTATACTGAGGCCTATGCCGGTTCCGGTACTTTTACTGGTGAAGAAAGGATCAAATATCCTTTCCAGGTCTCCCGGCGCTATTCCCCTGCCCCGGTCGGCAATACTGATTACCAGATGTCCGGGAAAACGGCCGCTGATCCGCATTATGGACGCCTCAATTTTCCCTTCCGGGCCGCCGCTTTCCAGGGCGTTGCGGATCAGGTTTTCAAAGACAGAACGGGCCCGTTCGCCGTCCATCAGGATCATTCCGTCCCAAACCGAATCTTCGTCGACAATATCCCTGCCGCAGAGCCGGCGGGAAGTTTCACGGAGAACAATATAACTGTTCACAAGCGCGGGATTTCCCGCAGCGTCCCGGAGAAAATCGTTCACCCGGTAAGTCAGGGCGGAAAGGCGGTCCACCTCGCCGTCGATGACCGCCAGCTCCTCACACCCTGTTCCGGCGAAGAGTTTCCGCAGTATTCCTGTCTGAAGCCTGATGGAAAGAAGGGGGTTTTTGATTTCATGGGCCAGGGTGCCTGCGGCTGTTCCCAGAACCACCAGGTTTTTCTGGGATTCTATCCGCTCCCGGTACTCCCTGTTCTTGAGGTAAAGCCGCCTGACAAAGAACACCAAAATCAGGAGGGCCAGTTCGCAGAGAGGGAAAAAAACCGCCGTTAATGTCCGGGTGCGCCAATAGGCGGGATGGGCAACATCAATGTAGAGGTACTTGCTTCGGCCCAGGGTGGAGAAGAAGGTATATGCAGGCGTAACTTCTCCGGACTGTACCGGACTTGCGGGAGGGATGCCGGGCGGCGGATCGGACGGGAACCCAGCCGCCTCCGGCGGCGTCTCGCCTGATTCCTTTGAATCCCGGGGACGTACCGGCCGTTCATGATGCCGCCGCCTGTCCCCCTGACCGGCCACAGGAGGAGGAGGCATACCTTCGGGCCTTGTCCGGAGTATGAACTTGACCCGGCTTCCCTGCTTGTCGGGAATAGCGTAGCGCCCGGGTCCGGCCTCCCGGCGGTTTTTCAAGAGTTCCTCATCAAGAACCGATGGAACCTCACCCCACTCGTAGACCGGCTTCAGATCTTCCCCAAATACACCGAAACCGGCGATTCGGTTCCTAAGCAGCGGAGAAGATTCGATAGCAGAACCGAAATCCGTATAGTCCCGCAGGCTGGTAAAAAGAACGCTGAAAAGCCGCTCGTTGTCATTGTCCCGCACGAGCCGCGCCCGGTCCCTCATCCCCAGGAGGATAAACACCGTCAAAGCCGAAAGGAGAAGCCAGCTTAACAATGCGGCGATCCAGGAACCTGTCTTTAATGGCGACTTCATCAAAATACCCATCATTATAATAACACTTTTACCAGGATAAAAGCGAGGCGCGCAGATCTTCATCGGAAGAAAAACTGCCGAGGCTCCGGATTTTGGAAAGCCCCGCCAGAAAACCGTACCGGGCCTTGATGTACTGGGTACGGTTTGAACCCGCCAGGGCTGCGGCGTCCGATAGTTCCGCAACCGAAGCGCGGGACAGACGGTACTGCTCCAGGACCTGTTCGTAATGCCGGCGGGCATATTCATCCGCCCGGCGGGAAGACAGCGCCGACATGGCCTGGGTAACCAAATCCAGAACGGAAGTTTGTATCTCCAGGTCCAGGGAAACTTCGGCGTTCTGTTTTTCAAGAACGGCCTCGACGCGGGCGATCTCTTTTTTATCGACATTGGCCCTGGTTACCCAGAAATCAAGGGGAATGGAGGCGCTGAGGGAAAGCCGTCCCGAAGGAACATCAAATCCATTCAGGAGGGAATAGTTGAGCCCTCCTGAAACGCCGGCGCTGAGGCTGGGGAGATAGTCCCGTTTTGCCAGGGATACTGCCTGTTCCGCCCGGCTGCCCGTGAGGGCTGCCTTTACAAGCGCAGGATTGTTGACCGTCACGGTTTCCCGGAACCGCTCCAGGAAAGCCGCCGCCCTTTCTTCCGAAAGCCCCGCCAATTTTTGTATAATTTCCTCCCATGTTTCAAAGTCAACTTCCTCGGCGTCCGAAAGTTCCGCCAGCCCTGTAAGGTTTTTCAGCGTAACCTTGCCTATGGTAACATCCCGCCGGGCCTGGTTCAGCGCGGTTTCCCTGGCTTCTTTTTCAGCCAGGGCTTGAAGGTAATCGCCGTAACCAATCATCCCGCTTTCCAGACGTATTTCCGCCATGGACAGGGCAAAGACGGCGGCCTCCAGGGTGGTTTCAGAGGCATCCAGAGCCGCCTCCGCTTCCAGCAATCCATAGTAGGCCGCATCCGCCGCGTCAAGAACGGCGAAATATTCCTCCAGGGCTTCCTGGCGGGTGATTCCGGCAGTCATGCTGTTGATGGATTTGAGGAGGGCGTTCTTGCCTCCGTTGTAAATCTGCTGGGTCACGCCGAAATTTGCCCCTGCGCCGAAACTATCCCGCAGGGATACTTCCCCCAGGATATTCGCCGACGCCGAAGCTCCCAGGGACAGGAAAGGCAACATACTGTACTTCTGGATTTTTTCGTCCAGTTGGGCGCTCTCAACGGCCAGGTTATACCGGGCCAGACTGCGGGAATTCGCCAGAGCCAGGCTGCGGGCCGTTTCCAAATCAAGACCAAAGACCGGTACTGCCGCCAATACCGCTGTCACCAGTAAAACTGCTGTTTTCATATACAACCTCCCCTCCGATCATTCGTACCGCAAAGCATCTATCGGGTAGAGGCCCGAAGCTTTCCGTGCGGGATAGTATCCGAAGAAGACTCCCACCAGGGCGGCGAACAGAACCGCTGCCGTGACGACTGCGGGGTTGATGACCGCGGGCACGGTCAGGATTGCGAGGATACGGCAGACCAGAAAGGCCATGCCTATACCGAGAAGCCCCCCAAGGAGGCTCAAAATAACGGACTCGGAGAGAAACTGAAACAGAATATCCCGCTTCCGGGCACCCACAGCCATGCGGAGGCCTATTTCACGGGTCCGTTCGGTCACGGAGACCAGCATGATGTTCATAATTCCTATACCCCCGACCAGGAGAGAGACACCGGCAATGGCGGCCAGCAGGGTGGTAAGACTGCGGGAAGTTTCCGAGGCCATCTCGATGATCTCGGAACTGTTCATGATCTCGAAGTCCGCAGTATCGGTGTCTTTCAACCTGCGGGCTTCCCGAAGGATAAGTTCCGCCTCCCGTTGAGCCGCCTCCATGTATTCTTCACTGATCACGCTCATGGCGATAGAACTGATGTTTTGGGAATTGTTCAGCCTGTACAGCGCCGTGTCCAGGGGGATCATTACAACATCGTCCTGATCGTTCCCGTTCCCGCCGGCGCCTTTTTTCTCCAGAATCCCGATAACCGTAAAATGATTGCTCCCGATCCGTATCTGCTGCCCCAGGACTCCGGCGGTCCCGCCGAAGAGGTTTGCCGCAGAGGTGACCCCCAGGACCGCCACCCGGTTCCGTTCCCGCAAGTCCTCGTAGGCAAAGAAATATCCCGACCCTATGTTCCAGTTTCTGATGGTAAGATATTCGGGCTCCACCCCCATGACCTGCACCGAAGCGTTCCCCTGGGGACCAACAACAGTAAAACTACGCTGAGTCACTCCGGAGACCGCCGGGGCGTAGGAGGTTTCCGCCTTTACTTTTTCCGCCTCCTTCCGGGTAAGAACGTTGGGCCGGGGCCTGGTCATGGTTCCGGGATTGAAATTCCTCATGATAATCCTGCGGGGCATGATCTGAATCAGATTGGTCCCCATAGCAGCAATACGGTTTTCGATTTCCCTCTGAGCGCCTTCCCCCACCGCGACCATGATGATCACCGATCCCACGCCGATGATGATCCCCAGAGAAGTAAGAAGGCTCCGCATCCGGTTCCGGAAGATGTTCCTCAGACAAGAATGCAGCAATTGAAACAGGTTCATGACGCCTCCTCACGGGGATTCCCTTCCCCTGACAAGAGGGCATGATCCAGCTTCCATCGGGCCAGATCCTCCCCGGCGTTCCGCCTTTCCTCTGCCACCCTGTCGGAGACCAGTTCCCCGTCCCTAAGGGTGATGGTACGTTTTGTGTACGCTGCCAGTTCCGGCTCGTGGGTCACCATGATGATGGTTTTTCCCCGGCGGTTTAAATCCTGAAAGAGGCTCATTATCTCCAGGGACATCTCGGTATCCAGGTTGCCTGTGGGTTCGTCCGCCAGAATAAAAGCCGGATCGTTTACCATGGCCCTGGCTATGGCTACCCGCTGCTGCTGGCCCCCGGATAACTGGGAAGGAAAATGATACAGCCGTTCCTCAAGCCCAACTTCCCGCAGAACTTCCGCCGCCCGTTCCTTTGGGTTGACTTTTTTTCTCTGCCCGCCGTTTCTGTCCCCGCGATTGTAGAACAGGGGAAGCTCCACATTTTCCAGGGCCGTAGTACGGGCAAGGAGGTTAAAAGACTGAAACACAAATCCTATCTTTTGGTTACGGATCAGCGCAAAGGCATCTCCTTCGGATTTGGAGGTTTCTATCCCGTCCAAAAAATAGGTTCCTCCACTGGGTTTATCCAGGCAGCCCAGGATATTCATCAAGGTGGATTTTCCGGATCCCGAAGGCCCCATCACCGCGACAAACTCTCCCGCGCCGGCGGAAAAGTCTATCCCTTTAAGCGCCCGGACCGTGACCCCGCCGTGCTGTTTCCCGCCAAGCCGGTATTCCCGCCTGATCCCCCGTAGTTCTATTACCGTCATGCTCACACCTTTTCCCTGAGGATCACCGGCATCCCTTCCAGGCCGACGGCTTCGCCCCCGTCTCCGCCCCAAAGCCGGATCTCCGTGCGGGAGCCGTCGGTAATCCCGGCGGTCACCAGAACGCAGTCCAGCTTCCCTTCGCCATTGATGTACCACAGGGGCCTGGGCGGAGCCGGTATCCGGGGCCCGCCGGAGGAAGCCGCCGCGCCGCCATTGGCGGTGTTCCTGGTTTCCGTGCTCCTTCGGTTTCCCGGCGGCCCCATGCCCGGCCCTCCGGACACCCTGCCGGTCATCAATCCGGCAAGCCCGTTCCGGGTCTGGGGTACGGCGTTATCGCTGCGGGACCGGGCCTCCGCAGCGGCCTTCCGTTGTTCCGCAGCTTGGCGTTTTACATCTTCGGGCATCCCCCGGAGGCTCGCAGCAAAAACCATGTCCGCTATCGCGTCTTCCGTCAGGGCCGTAGGCTGATACCTAAGGGCCGCGTTGGGGACCAGGAGAACATCCTCGTTCCGTTCTTCGATAAACTCCACAGCGCAGGTCATCCCCGGCAGAAGGGAACCCCCGGAATTGTCCACGTTGACAATCACCGTGTAGGATACCACGTTGTCCTGAACCGCCGGCATAAGGCGGATGGTCTCCACAACGCCGGAAAAAGTTTTTCCCGGCAGGGCCTCCAGAGTAAACCGTACCCCCTGGCCCCTGCGTATGCCGGAAATATCGAGTTCCCCTACCCCGGCTTCTATCTGCATTTCCTCAAGATTTTCCGCCAGGGTAAAAAGACTGGTAGAATTACTGCTCGATCCTTCCACTGCCGTACCCCCCTCGCTGATGTTCCGCTCCAGGACGATTCCGTCAATGGGAGAAACAATAAAGGCGTATTGGTTGATTTCGGTTTCTATGGCCCGCAGGGACGCTTCAGCGGCGGCAAGTTCCGCAGTCTGTATATCCAGCGTGGTTTTCCCGGTTTTAAGCTCGTATTCGGAGATAAGGTTCTTCTCCGCAAGTTTTTCCTGGTTCTTGTAGTTCAAAAGCTGAAGTTCGTAATTCGCCCTGGCCTTTACCACCGCCGCAGCCTGCTGTTCCCGCTGGAGCCTGAGCATATCCGTATTGAGTTCCGCCAGAATGTCGCCCTTATGTATGATGTCGTTGTAGTCCACATATATTTTTTCAACTTTCCCGCTCATCCTTGCCAGCACATCTACTGTCGCTACCGGTTTTAGGGAACCTGCGGCGGACACCGTTTTCTCCAGCGTTCCCCGGCTGACCGCAGTGAACTCGTAATCCTTTGCCGCCCCGGCCTTGCCGTAACCACAGCTTGCGGCCAGGAGCATGAAAACCCCCAATATTGGGAAAAAAAGCGATCCGTCATTCAACCTCATTTTTCGACCCTCCTTGCTGATTATTAGCAAGAATCATGCCAAGTCAAAAATGAAAAATGCGCCGTTACTTACGCCGTTACTTGGCATGAAAATTGCTTTACAAATAGATGAGTCGTTGACTCTGCCGTTCATTTTAGTGATTTGGAGTATATATGAAACGAATTTTTTATATTGCTTTACTGGTAATGACAACCGCCGGGACCGTATCCGCCCAGCAGCGGGGACCAGGCCCCATGCATGGGACAAGGCCCGGATACGATCGCAGACACCATTCCGGTCCGGGGCCGGGATACTACCGGGAAGATCGAGGAACCAATACGCAGGAAAGCGTTACCATTGCGGGAAATCTGGAACTTATAGACGGAAGCATAGCCCTCCGGCAAGACACGGTTACCTACTATACTATCGGTCTGAACAGACTCATAGGATTCATTGACGGACTAAAGGAAGGGGCTGCGGTGACCCTGGAAGGGACCGCCCGGAAGCTTCCCGGAGACGGGGACCACAGGGTCCTCCTGGTCTCCAAGCTGGAGATCAACGGAAAAACCTACGACAACCTTACCCCGGAAAGGTCCCCGCAATAGAATAGCTACCCCCTCCCCGGCCTGAAACGAGGCGGCGGCATGACAATCCGCGAAATCCCCCAAAAGGTTTCCGGAATTCCGGACAAGACCCCCTCCGTTCCGAACAACAATGAACCTCCCCGCCGCAGAGCGGCGGGGTATCGAAGATTTCTCCGTGAAATCTTTGTGTATGCGGGGGAACACATCCCCCGCACCCCCAGTAGGAAGCGCCCCAAGGGGCGGGG
>JAITBO010000328.1 GCA_031283505.1 Treponema sp.
CTTAACCGCAGCATCCTTACCAAGCCCCGCCAGGATCAGGCCCCCCTCCAGGGTTACGCCGGCATTGTTAGTTAACTTTAGCAGGCTAGTACTACCATTGGAGGGCATCAGACCCGTCCTCCCACTCAGGGACTACGACTACCCCGCCTCGTAACGTATTGATAACTTCCGGGACGCTCACCTCCCCGTCCTTGTAGATGATCACATACACGTCGTAATCTTTGCCTACCTGGTTTTCAAGCAGGGTTATCTGTCCTTTGTGGGGAATATCAGTCGCCGCCACGGGATCAAGGTTGTTCTTGGTATAGGCCGAATAACCCGGCGGACTAGACGCGTCCGTATGGGGTACCACCGCGTAGTACACTTCCGCCTTCCCCGCATATCCGCTGGTGGTAAAGCCGATCTCCGGCTTCATTGAATTCGACGGCCCCACAAACACCCCGTTACTGATCTTCAGGGTACTCTTGTCATCAGGGGGCCTGACGTCTATCGTGTAGCGTACCGCCCCGTTCCCGTTGGGCGTCCCTGTTCCGGGGTTCTTTATGTTGTGGAAGGCCGTAAAGTCCGTGTCACCGTCCTGGGCCTCGTCGTTTATCCCGTTGCGGATTATCCACACCGGCACATTGTTCCCGCTCAGGTTAAACACTGATTTAAATTCGGTCCAAGGGTTCTCCCCCTCTCCGGTTAGGTTGAAGGGCACGTACTCAAGCCTAAAGTTCACGGAACCCCTTTCTCCTATGTGACCAAATCCTTTGGTATAGTCCTTTAGAGATTGGGTGATGACGTTCTTCGTCCTGGAAAGCTCCACGTCTTTCTCTGATTTTTCTTGGACCTCCGTCCCGACCTTCACCAGGGTTGTAATACTCTTAAGAGCCAGGGGGTTTTCGTCATTAGCTGGTATAATATTTTGGGCATTAACCAGGTCGGTTAAACCATTCCCCGTAAGTCCCCGTTTTATGGTCCAGGTAACGTCCCACGCTACCGGGTGCAGGGTAACTTCTTTAGGCTTCCACGCTGCCGGTTCTTGAGGCTCCACCGGCTCGGTGGTCTGGTCCCCTGATGTAAACCCCTTATCCACCTCCGGCTCGATGGGCGGGCCCCCTAATGTAATAAACACCGTATCCACCACGATAGGCCACATGGTAATCGTAACCGTTCCGCTCCCGGTTACCAGTTGTTCCGCTAGTAGGCCTGCGGCCAGGAGGGTAGGCGAATCAGAGGTGTACTTGTACTTGTAGGTCCCGGTCCCTCCGGTTTCCTTTTCATAGTCCCTGTTCCAGTGTCCCATGAGGAGTAAGAAGTGATAGGTGGGCCCAAAAGCAATGGAATTGATGGAAAGCAGGCCATCGGTGTCATCATCGTCTTCCCTGCGGGCTTCTGCCAAGGCAACGATGTTTCCCGTATTATCCACAACGATGAGCTGCATAAAGTTACGGATGTCCCCCTTTATCCGTGTCGAGTCAGGGCCGGCAATGGATCGTGCGGAACCGTCATTACCGATCAGGATGTCAATGGTAAAAGGATCGACATTGAGGTCATTCTGTTTCGGAGGGATGACGGTAATGGGGTTAAAACAAGCTGCCAGCAAGAGTGCCAGTAAGGGCAGCAAGCAGCCGGGCAGCAAGGCTGGCAAAAAGCCAAAACGTATCGGGTTTTTCATAAACAACTCCTTGTATAGTTTTCCCGCCATGCGGGTATAGAGAACGAAGTAAAGAAGTAAAAGTTCTTTGGAGGCAGATGTAACGAGGAGAAAAAAGGAAGAAAGAAGAAGTTATAGGTCCTGTGCCATATAAGGGTTTTAAATTCTGTGTGTGTATGGGGGGGGGAGGTAAAACCAGACTAAAGAAACCCGGAGAAGAAAAAACTGTCCTTAACCAGCCGTACATCACCCGCTCCCTGACTGCGGCAAAAGTTACCGCCGCTTCTCTCATAGCATTAAATATCGAAACATACTCAGCGTTCATTCATAATATAGCCCATAAAAAATAAAAACAAGGGGGTGATCCATAAAATATGATAGAGGGGTAATGACAACAGGTTAAAAACGGTGCCTGGCACCGTTTTTAACCGTTTTGTTGGTTCGTGGTTTTTTTCTTAAAATACCTACTCACCTTGAAGATTCCCCATCGAATCAAAATCCTGTATATTATAGGCTATGGATACAGGGCTTCCCGACGCCTGGGCTTCCCTCAAGACCGCAGCCCATGAGGCGCCCCAGGAACCGGGTGTATACATCATGAAGGACAGCGAAAATCGGATCATCTATATAGGAAAGGCGCGGGTACTCAAAAACCGGCTGGTCTCCTATTTTTCCGGCGGCAAGGATGTCAAGACCGCCACCTTGATGCGGCACGTCCGGGCCATAGAGACCATCATCGTGGCCAATGAATACGAAGCCCTGCTCCTGGAAAACACCCTCATCAAACAGCACAACCCCAAGTACAATATCAACCTGAAGGACGGCAAGACCTACCCGGTTATCCGCGTTACTGCCGGGGAATTCCCCAGGGTGTTCAGAACCAGGCACATCCTGGAAGATGGTTCCCGGTACTTTGGGCCCTTCCCCAACATTCCCGCAGTGGATACCATGCTGGATCTCATCGACAAGCTCTTTCCCCTGCGGAAGTGCCGCCGCTTTCGTATGCGGAGAAAGGGCGCCGGAAATTCCGCCGGAATTTCCGCCGGCAGCCAGGGGCCTTGCATATACTATCATATAGGCCGATGTGCGGCCCCCTGCTGCGGCAAGATCAACGCCGAAGAATACGGTCGCCATGTGGATAGGGTAGAAAAGCTCCTCTCCGGGGAGACCGGGTCCCTTATCATGGAACTTACGGAGGGGATGCACGAAGCTGCGGCGGAATTGAAATTTGAGCGGGCCGCCCAACTGCGGAACGCCGTAAAAGCTATAGAACAGCTTTCTGCCGGTGTCACGGTAGTGGACTTTGATCCTGATGGCCGGGACTATATCGCCTGGGCTGCCGAAGGCGTCTTCGCTACCTTTACGGTCTTTTCCATGCGGGGCGGCAAAATGACGGGCCGGGAACTTTTTCGCACCCGTTCCGCCGCCGGCGAGGCTGAATCCCTGGAGACCTTCGCCGCCTCCTACTATACCCCGGACCGTCCTCCTCCGCCGCAGATTTACCTGGCCTTTGGAGCGGAAGACGCCGCCGCCGGTCCCCGGATCGCCGCGGGAAACGAAAGCGCCCCCTATGCCTCCCTCCTCCGCTGGTTCCGGGAACAGTTCGGCTATGAGCCGGAACTGCTGCCACCTGACGAAAAACGCCACGAGGCGGTTCTGTCCATGGCCCGGCAGAACGCCCTGGAAGATCTCAGGCGCCGGCTCAAGGAAAGGGGGGCGGGTCCCGCCTTGGACGAGATGGCTCAGGTTTTGGGCCTTAAAACCAGACCCGAACGGATTGAAGGCTTCGACATTGCCCAACTGGACGGGAAACATCCGGTGGCGTCTCTCATCTCCTTCAAGAACGGGGTTCCGGATCGGAAGAACTACCGCTGTTTCAATCTCCGTACCGTAGTGGGGGTGGTGGATGACTTTGCCGCCATGCGGGAAGCCGTACACCGCCGCTATTCCCGGCTGATACGGGAAGGCAAAGAACTGCCGGATTTGGTACTCATAGACGGCGGTATAGGCCAGGTGAACGCCGCCAAAGGGGTATTGGACGAACTGGGTATGGACAGCGATCTTGTGGGCCTGGCCAAACGGGATGAAGAACTCTGGCTTCCCCATGCCCGGCAGCCGGTACGCCTTTCCAAACGTTCCGAGGCCCTCAAGGTTCTCCAGTTCGTCCGGGACGAAACTCACCGTTTCGCCACATCCCTCAACCAGCGGCTCCGTTCCAAGGACTTGACCTTTCCGGCTCTGGAGTCTGTGGAGGGCATAGGCCCCAAACGGGCTGCCGCCCTCATGAAAGCCTACGGCAGCCTTGAAGCCGTGGCCGCCGCCGCTCCCGAAGAGCTGGCCGGGAGATGCCGTTTGAGCGAAGCCGCCGCCCGTGCTGTCCGGGCCGCCGCGAGACTGGCCCTGGAGGATCGGGAGGCTACAAAGAAACGCCTTGACCAGGGAGCGGGACGTTCCGCCCCAAAAAAGACCGAAACCCTCTATGGGGATCTCAATTCCCGAAGCGCCGGGACCGGAGCGGCCCTGGCCGCCGAAGCCGGGGCGGATTATGACGCGGACGAATAGCCCGTATATATATGTGTGAGGAATCCCTGTTATGAATATGAATGTCCGCCGAAAGGCGGCCCTGTTACCTGTCGCCCGGTTGTTCGTCATCCTGGTTATTGCCGGTTCTGCCGTCTCCTGCCGGAGCCTGCCGCCTGTAACGCCCGCAGAAAGACCGGGCCCGGCGGCTTCTCCGGAGGAACTTCTGCCCCAATGGGAACCTTTCGCCGGAAATGTGACATCGGCCCTCTCCTTCTTTGAGGGGAAAGTCCGTGAACCCAGGCTGGAACTCTGGGCCTTGCGGGTGGACCTGGAAGCGCCGGGACTGCGTATCGTGGTAAGCGGTCCTGATCCGGTTAAAGGGGAATTCCGGGAAGGATATATCTCCGGTACCACCGTGAGCGGTTTTGTCAGGCGCTACGATTGTCTTGCGGGGATAAACGCCAATCCTTTCAGCCTGATTTCCGAAAGGACAGGGGAAGACCGGGCCATAGACGGCGTTGCTGTTGCAGGCGGGGTCGTGGTTTCCCGTCCGGATACTGCTTTTGACGCCCTGGTTTTCTACGAAGACCAGGCCGGGGGTGTGGTCAGGGCAGCCATAGTGAACCAGGAGGAGATAATATCCTTAGAGGGGATACAGGATGCCGTAGGCGGTTTTTGGATAGTACTCCAGGACGGTGAGATAACCGGGCGGCTGAGGGCGCCTAAAACAGCGCCGTCTCGTCATCCCCGAAGCGCGGCGGGGCTGTCCGCAGATGGGCGTTACCTTTACCTTCTTGTGGTGGACGGGCGGCGATTCGGGAGTGTAGGCGCCACCGAGGTGGAACTTGCGGAACTGTTGCGGCGGCTGGGCGCCTCCGATGGGATCAACTTTGACGGCGGCGGTTCCACGTCTCTGGCTCTGCGTTTCTCCGGCGGGAAGGTCCGTCCGGTGAATACCCCCATACACAACCATATTCGCGGCTGGGAACGGAAAGTAGCCGTATGCTTGGGGATAGGGATAGGGACGGGGACGGAAAACAATGCCTGGTGACGGCAAGCCCGGGACATCGCCCTTACCCATCACGAAAGCTGGGACGGCAACGGTTATCCCGGCTGGGTAGACCCCTTGACCGGCAATCCCTTAAAGACCTGCACATGATGTGTTTGACGCTCTTTCTTCCCGGCGGGTTTACAAGACTCCTGGAACGAGGAACAGGTTTTGGTAGAGATACGCAGCCTGTCGGGTATAAAATTCGATCCGGAACTTGTGGGCATTCTCTTTGAGATACTGCCCCAGATCAGGCAGGTACGGGCCCTGGTTCGTGTTGTTCGTGGTTCATATTACTCTTCCTGTGTAATATGAGTTACTACAATGTCCCCGAAAAAGCCGCGCCGGAGTTTTCAGCGGACCACGGCTTCCGAGACCGTTTCTCCTTTGGAACTGTATACTTTTGCCGTGTTGTTAGGATCGGGAAACCGCTGGCCCCGGTGGTGGAACACATAATGATAGGTTCCCGGAGGAAGGGGGAGGACCAGTGAATAGAATTCCGGGGCGGTCTCCCTCAGTTCGTACATGAAGGGATCCCAGCCGTTAAAGTCCCCGGCCACCGTGATGGTTTCTCCGGGAGGGGCCCGGTAAGTAAAGCTGAGGGTTCCCGGCGGTCCGTCAAAGGCAGTAGGAATTCGCGGCGTTTCCGGAAGGATCACCACCGAGCGGTAAATGCCAGAACGCTCGTCCATGCGGCGCAGGGGATTGAGGGGGTCCACAGTCCACAAGCCGTCTATGATAAGGCGGTATTCCAGTTCCCTCCTGTCCTTTGGCAGGGGATAGGCATGGAACAGAATGCCCGAATCCCGGTAAAGGTCTTCGTTTCCTTTTTTCGGGTCTGCGGCTTCGGGATCGTCCCGGATCTTCATGATTTTTTGAAACCAGTAAATTTTGGCAAACCCTTCATGGGCAAAGGCGATCCCGATGCTCCGGTTGCCGGAAGGCGCGGTAAACAGTACGCCGTCATCCACTATTTCAGGTTTTCCGGGGACTTTCAAACCTAAAAGATGATCGATAAATTGATAAGATCCCGTATCTAACGCCCCGATATTGCCGATAATAAGCGCAAGGAACGTTAGCATGATAAGTCGTTTCATATATCCTTTACAATTATCGGTTGATATTCCAATATCTTAATTATGCCTTCGTTACAGCAGCTTAATAAGTTTAAAGCCTCTTTTCGTAACATCGGCAATGAACCTGCCGTTCTTTCCGGGCAGAATATTTCTTATAACGATCTTCCCCTTCCCGGTTCTGAACCTGTAACCCCGTCTCCCCTTGACGCTTCCGCCATCCCTTCTGTTCTGGCCGAGTCATCCATGTCCGGATCTGATTTCGGCGGGAGTCCCCCGGCAGATGAGACTGCGGAGTCCGATATTATAGATGACCTGGGCTTTGATGATTTCCTGAATACCCTGCCCGGCGATTTTCCGTTCACCCCGGAGCCTCCTCTGGAGCCGGAACCAGCCGACGAAGAGGCTCCCCAACCTGAAACCGGGAAAGCTTTAATGCCGGAAGAGGAAGACGCCTTTGAAGCCGGGAAGGTCTCCGCGTCCCCGGAAGAAACCGCGCCGGATACTCAGGTCCCTGATGAAGGCGATGACGACTTCAACCTCCCCGAAGATCTTTTGTCCGGCCTTTCCGATGACCTCATGGAAGAAGGAGAAGGGCAGCCTGAGGATTCTTTTTCGGATGACTCATCTTCCGGGGATTTTTCCCCGGACCTGGATTTTGACGACAGCGGCATTTTTTCGGATACCTCTGACGGGACGGAAGACATCGGGGACGGCGGTTTTACCGGGGACGAATTTGGGGACGACGCTTTTTCCGGCGGTGATTTTCAGACGCCGGATCTGCCATCTGATGAGAACTTTGGTTCGGGAGAGGAGCCTGCCGATGCCGGGAAAGCTGCGGAGGACGGGAACGTAGCGTCTTCCGGTTTGGAAGTTCCCCTGGATGATGAGTTTTCCATACCCGACGTTGAAATAGAGGCCGACGCCGGGCATGACGCCTTTGACAGCTTTAACTTTGGGGAAGAGGCCGCCAAAGTTGAAACTAGAGCGGAGGACCGGGAAGCGGAAAAAAAAGCCGGAAGTTTTTCGGATCTTGATGACTTTTCTCTATCCGGCCTGGACGCTATATTTGATAAAGCGGCGGAGGGCGTTTCAAATACGGCGGCAAAGACAGCCGGAAAGGAGTCCGCCGCAGCTCCAGCCGCTCCCAAGAAGTTAGAGGACATCAGCTTCACGGAAGAAGACCTGGCCCGGTTCCAGGAAACCTTTTCGCTTTATCCCCTGAACGTGCGGCTTGCCTGCGAGGAGCTCATCGCGGAGCGGAGTGCGCCGGCGGATCAGATGGACGCCCTGATAAATCTCATTATCAGGGGGGGAACGCCGAAAGAGGCGGCGTCCCTGGCGGGCAAGATGCTGAACCGGTTCATCCCCGTCCCCAAAGGGTACGAAAAGAAAACCGGCGAGGCTCTGGAAGCGGAACAGGTAACCTTCGCGTATATATTCTCCCGCAAATTCCTCCCGATTCTGCGTATCTTCCTGATAGCGGTCCTTCTGGCAGCGTCCCTGGCGTATCTAGCCTGGCAATTCATCTATATTCCCATTCATTCCGAATCGATTTACCGCCGGGGTTATGAGCGAATCGCCGGCGGCGAGTATGAACGGGCAAATGAGCGGTTCAACGAAGCCTTTTCCCTGCACCGGATAAAACAGTGGTTCTACCGGTATGCCGAGGCTTTTAGGGATGAGCGGCAGTATATCTACGCCGAAGAAAAGTACGATGAACTTCTGCGGTACTACCCCCAGGATAAAAAGGGCGCTCTTGATTACGCCGCCCTGGAGACTTATTACCTCAGGAATTATTCCAAGGCGGACCGCATCATCAGAACCAATATTCTGGATTATAGCGTGGACGATCAGGAAGGGCTTCTGGCGTTGGGTGATAACAACCTGGCCTGGGGAGAAGTCGATCCTTCCAGGTACGAGGATGCCCGCCAAGCCTATGCCCGGCTTCTGGAACGGTACGGCTGGCAGGATCCTATAGCGGAACGTATGCTGCTTTACTTCATCAGAACCGATGATCTGGGGCAGGTGATTCCTTTACAACAGTCCCTTACCGGCAATTCCAGAAAGAAGACACCCCCCGCCATTTTGTCGGAACTGGGGGGGTATCTGCTGAACAAGCAACTTGAGGAGGTCCGGGGCGTTCCGGATGCGAGCATAGAACGGATAGAAGGGGTCAGGGACATCCTCATCAAAGCGAGTCAGAGCGACCCCGCCCTGCCCGAACCCCGGTATCACCTGGCCCGGTACTACAATCGTTTCGGGAATGTCTCCGAGGAACGGCAGACCCTGGAGTCGGCGCTCATGGCTTTCGACGCAGCTAGGGAGGAATCTCCCCGGCGCACGGCCTACCGTATCGACGCGGAACGCCGCTACGCCCAGGCGCTTACCAACGCCCGGGAGTTCTTTCCCGCCGAAGAGCGGCTCGTCAAAGGCATAGGCATTTACGAGGACGCGCTGGTCCGCCGCCTTCTGAGCCGTTCTCCTGAGTACGGGCGGCTCTACGCGGATTTGGGCGACCTTGAATACTTCACCAAGTCCCGGGACATGGGCCGGGCTCTGGAATACTACCGCCAGGCCGAATTGAACGGATGGGCGCCGCCGGAGATTCAGTACCGCATGGGGGCCGCTCACTACCACCTGCGCCAGTGGGAAGACGCCCTGGAACGGTTCTTCTCCGCATCATCGGAACTGCCCCTGAACCGGCGGCTTCTCCATGCTCTGGGTAACGTTTCCTATCTGCGGGGCAGCTATTCTGTCGCTCAGGGATACTACCGCCGTCTCCTGGACCTCCTTGAAGCCGAGCGGGCCCGGTTTCCCATGCTTTCCCCCAACGAAAGGCCGGATCACATGGAACTGGCCGAACGCCTCATGGTTGGCCGGAACAACTTGGGCGTCACCATGGAAGCCCTGGCCGGTCGTGACGGAGATCCGCGCTACCGGGCCGAAGCCATGGCCCTCTACTCCGAATCCGCCCGGGCCTGGGATGCCCTGACCCGGAACCCGGACACCATGATCCGCTCCACGGGGACCAACCTCGGGTTCCTCAACTCCCGGAACATTCTCCACCCCCAGGCGGGCTATGAACCGCGCCTTTTCAATCAAATCGACAAAGATGTCTTGGAACCTTCCGCCTGGGAGACCATTGCTCCCCCGGACTACCGGCTTTCGGATTGAAGCCTGACTTCCAGCACCATCGGGTTGTGATCGGAATAGCGGAAACCGGCTTCGAAGGCTTGTACCGAAGCAAGCTCCACATTGGGGGACAGGATGAAACCGTCAATAACGTAGAGCTGAGTGTCTTCGTAACTGCCGGAATAGGGCTTGTTCAGGAGGCGGGCCGTAGGGATTTCCGGGTCCCGGGCAAAACGCCAGAGGGGACTCAACATATCTTCCCTGAGAATCCCGGGTTTAAAATACTTTGCGTCCTTGACGGCGAACCGGTCTGAGTTTATCCCCGGAAATTTTTGATTGAAGTCCCCTCCGGCTATCACATAATTGTCCCGGGCGTACTCGGCTTCGCGGAAATGTATCGAACTGGGGATTATACGGCGTGCGCGTGAAATCAAAACGCCCGCCGATTTAATGAAACTTAAAAATCCACCGCCTATGGCGGTGGTCATGTACTGACGGGTATGCCATTAGAAAAGCAAAAAGGTTGAGCAATGCGGATATTAAGAAATAATTTCATGCAGAAGCGTAGCGGAAACCAATTTCAGCATGAAGTATAAGCTGAGTGGAGATCAGTAAAAGCAGGAAGGTATTTTATGCCCCTTATAGGGGCCTATCCATTCAAGCCACCACCTTTGGTGGTGGTTGTTGACTGTCAGGAATTTTGCTTGCTGTTATGATGTCTTTTACCGGCTGTATCGGAAGGGCAGAAGCACAAACGATTATTGAAAACCCGGTAATCGGCCCGGACCTGCCTATCGATCCGGAACAGGCTGGCCGCGCCAAAGTCTACTTTACCTCCGCGACATCAGCCCGGCGGGTCTCATGGCGGTCTATAACGCCCTTGGGCAGGGGCCGGATAACGCAAGCATTGGTTCCGGTAAAGTAGCGGTAAAAATCAGCACCGGGGAATCGCCAAACAGCAATCATCTAAAGCCCGCTTTGATAAAAGACCTCGTGCAGTCTGTAAACGGTACGCTTGTTGAATCCAACACCGCCTATGGCGGAAGAAGGGCAAGTACGGCGGTACATAAACAGACCGCACAGGCTCACGGTTACACGGCGATAGCCACTGTTGACATTCTCGATGAAAACGGTTCAATAAGCCTGCCGGTACGGGGCGGCACAAGACTACAGGAAAACTTTGTCGGCGCCCATTTTGCGAACTACGACTACTTTATTGTCCTCTCCCATTTCAAGGGTCATGCTATGGCTGGTTTGGGCGGCGCAATCAAAAATATTTCCATTGGCATTGCTTCATCGGAAGGGAAAAGCTGGATACACAGCGGGGGAAAAACCAGGACCGGTATACGAGGCGATCAGGACGCATTCCTTGACGCTATGGCCGAAGCGGGAAAATCCGTTGTTGACAGCTTGAACGGCAGGATCCTCTATATCAACGTGATGAACCGCCTGTCCGTTGACTGCGATTGTAGCGGCAACCCCGCCGAACCTGATATGCACGACATCGGCATTCTCTCGTCCCTCGACCCCGTGGCCCTCGACCAAGCCTGTGTTGATCTTGTATACGTCGCACCGGACGGTAGAAGCCTTATACAGCGCATGGAATCCCGAAATGGACTAAGAACCATTAACCACGGCGCGGAAATCGGATTGGGCAGTAAGGAGTATGAGTTGGTTCCATTAAATGGCTGAAATACTCATCCGCGAATTCATCTATCTCTGGTATTACTTCAATATACAGTTCCGTCAAATTACCGGGTACTGGATAGGTATGGTACTGGGTTCGGTCATTTCCGTGTTCGGAAAAGAAAAAATACATAGCCTTTTTGCTGCCATGAAGGGAAAAAAGCTGGGCGTCTTGGGAATAATCCCCGCTTCCCTTATCGGTATCGCTTCTCCCCTCTGTATGTACGGTACCATCCCGATAGCCGCTTCCTTCGCCGAGAAGGGTATGGCGGAAGACTGGATCGCCGCTTTTTGCATGAGTTCTATACTGCTCAATCCCCAACTGGTTTTCTACAGCGCCGCCCTGGGCGTTCCGGCGCTGGTTATCCGCTTCAAAAACCTCCTTGGGGCTCAGGCCGTATTGGGCATTGTTCTTGATCAGGGTTTTGGCGATCACCATAAAGAGGGCGGCGGGCACTCCTTTTCCGGAAACATCGGCGATCAATATTGCCAGGGTATTTTCGTCAATGAGGAAGAGGTCATAAAAATCACCCCCCGCCAGGGAGGTGGGGGGAAATATCCTGGGCAGCATGGAGGCCTGGATCCTCGTGGCAACGTTGAGTTCCGCCCCGATCCGTTCTTTTTCCGCGGTTACCCGGCGTAAATTTTCTATGTAGCCCTTGAGTTCCCCGGTCATGTACTCAAAGCTTAAGTCCAGTTCCTCAATTTCATCTCCGGTTTTTATTTTAGAGACATAGTCCAGGTTTCCGTTGCCAATCCCCTTTACCTGATTGGTAAGCGCGGTAATGGGCAGTGCCATCCTTCCGGCTATGAGCCGGGCGGCCCAGCCGGCCAGAAGGATGATAAGGAGCATCAAGGCCCCGGATATCAGAATGGTCGTAAGGACAAGGCCGTCAACACGCTTTACGGTAGACACCGTCATTCTGGTTATTTCATTGTAAAGCGCCGCGGCAGGGGCCTGAATATCCTCATCCGGTACTATATAGGCAAGCTGCCAATGGGTAATATTCACCGGCGCCCATATAACATATACTTCCGTAATCTTATCCTCCACCCGGATCCTTGAATGGCCGCTGCCGCTGAGCCGGGACTTCATTTCCGCAAGAATCAAGTCCGCATTACTGCCCAGGAAAGCCGCCGTGTCGTTTTTGTTTTGCTCGTTCAAACCCGGGGCGGAAACAATTTCGGTCCCCTTTCCGTCTTCCCCCGCCTCGTTATTAAGAAGAACCTCGTAGCCGCTCTTGGCGACCACGGTTTCCCTGACGCTTTCATCCAGATCTTCAATTTTTATATCGATTCCCACGACCCCCGCGAATATCCCCTCCTTGTTAAAAAAGGGGGTGGTTACGGAGATGGACAGCCCCCGTCCGGCTATATCACGGT
>JAITBO010000026.1 GCA_031283505.1 Treponema sp.
CCGCAAGGGGCTTATCGGGCCGAAAAAGGACCGTTAGGTAATACGGAAAACAAAATGGTATCAAGGCAATTAGTATTAATTGCTTAATATTTTTTAGGAGGATTTTTATGACTGAAAATGAAAATGCGCACGCGGGCGGACCGAAGCCGATAACGGCGAAAACGAGATTCTGGTACGGGTTCGGGGACTGTTGGTTTACCATCATGTCCAATGTGGAGACCTTCTTCTGGAACTTCTTTATGACAAATGTCGCGATGTTCGCCACGGAGATTGTTACGACCATTTCGCTGATTGCGAGCCTTGTGGATGCATTTCTGTCCTGGATTTACGGCGGCATTGTAAACTCTGTTAAGCCGGGAAAATGGGGCCGCTATCGTTCATGGCTTGTCATGACCCCCTGGATTGTCCCCTTTTTATATGCCTTCCAGTTTCTGAAAATCGGCGAAGGTATGGTGTCCTATGTTGTGGTACTCCTCGGGGCCATCGTAAGCCATGTCGTGTGGAATCTGCCCTATGCGGCCAATGCCACCCTGGTCAGCGTTGCCGGAGGTACCCCTGAAGGCCGGGCCGCCCTCGCGTCCTCCCGGGCTACCTGGAATCAGCTGGCCGGCGTGTTTTTCTCATACCTCGGCCTTCCCCTGGCAACCGTCCTGGGCGGCATCGTTGGTGAAGTGAACCGCTTCGGCGCCCTTGCTTTCCTGCTCTGCCTGGTGATGGTATTAGGGTATTGGGTGAACTTTCAGGCTACCAAGGGTTATGAGGAAATCGAGGCTCCCGAAACTTTGGATCAGAAGAAGAGCAAGACCAAGGCTTCCGCAAAGGATATGTTTAAGGCCCTGTTCCAGAATCCCCATCTTTGTTTCCTTATCCTTGGAGATTTCCCCAAATATATTATCAAATTTGTCCCCGCGGCTGCCGCCATCTATTACTTCCGCTATGCCGCCCAGAATACGGGCCTCATGGTCAATTATGTGCTTATCTCCAATATCTGCGCTGCGGTGGGGGCCTTTATCGCCGCCTTCCTGGCCAAAAAGCTCACCGCCCGCTGGACCGTTGTCGTCACCTATGGGGTCATGGCGGTCGCCGCCTTTATTTCTTATTTCTCGTATCTTAACGCTTTTGCCGTTATTTTCTTTATGTCCATAGTCCAGCTTGGCTACGGTATCTGCTATGCCTGTAATTCCGCCCTGTATGCGGATACCGCGGTATATGCCCAGTGGAAATCCGGCGTTGACTCCCGTGGATGGATCATGGGCCTCCAGACCTTCCCCCTCAAATTCGCCGTGGTTGGCCGGGCCCTGATCCTCAATATCAGCCTTATGCTGGTCGGCTTTGACGCCAAGGTTGATCCCGCCCAGGCCACCGATGCCCTCAAGAAAGGCGCCACCGCCGCCTTTGCCCTCATTCCCGGTATCTTCCTCTGCATTGGTATTGTTTTCCTGCTTTTCGGCTACAAGCTTACCCGGGAAATGGTAGTCCAGTATCAGGAAGAAATTGACGCCCGTAAAGCCGCCGCCGCAAATTAAGCGGCACAAGCAAGGAGCCCAGGTTCTTTGCTTTAACAAACGATATTGAAGGAGACATAGTAATGAGTACAGTTGAGGAGTTGATTAAAGAAAGGACCCAGGTGCGTAATGACCTTTTGTCCGGGAAAAAACCAAAGCGGATATTTTTGAATCCGAATTTTACCCTGGAAGCGGCCTGTGATTACGCAGGGATAGACCTGATGCAGGCCCATTACAGCATGGAGCTGACGGAGAAGGCCTACGATAAAACCTGCGCGGATTTTATCGCGGACTGTATGCCCGCCCGGAATATGCGTTTTGCGGCGATTTATCAGCTTCTGGGTGCAAGAAACTGGATCACCGGTTCTAACGGAACGGTCCAGCACCCGGAAATCGAAACCATGCACGCCGAGGATTACGATGACTTCATCGCGGCGCCGGTCAAAACCATCATGGAAAGATTTCTGCCCCGGGTCTGTGCGGCCCTGGACAAGGATCCGGTCAGCAATGCCCTGAATCTTGCCGCTGCCTACGGCGCGTATAAAAACATTACCGCCGCCCAGGGTGCCGTCTACGCAAAAATGGGGGCGAAATACGGGTATGTTCCCGGGATGATAACCAACCAGATGGTCGAGGCTCCCTTTGATTTCCTGGCGGATCAGCTCCGGGGCTTTAAGTCCATATCCATGGACATCCGCCGCTGCCCGGACAAGGTAAAAGCCGCGGTGGAAGTCATTACCCCCTTCCTGATTAAAATGGCCATCCCTCCGGTAATACGGCCGGGACTGATAACCTTCATCCCGCTGCATCTGGCGCCTTTCATCAATATGAAGGCCTTTGAGGAACTGTACTGGCCGACCTTTGAAAAAACTATTGTGGAGCTGGACAAGGCCGGTATCGCCTGTTCCCTCTTTGTCGAGCAGGACTGGACCAGGTACTGCGAATACCTGGAAAGGCTGCCCAAATCGACGATCATGTTCATGGAAGGGGGCGACCCCAAACGCTTTACCGAAACCGTGGGCAAGGATCACGTCTTCGGCGGCTTCTACGATCCCACCATCACCCTGAGCAGAAGCAGGGAAGAGTGTATTGACGAGGCGAAGCGGCTGCTTGACATCTGCATGAAAAGCGATCACTTCTACTTCACCTTTGATAAGAGCGTTATTGACATGAAGAGCGTTGACGTTCCCAAACTTCAGGCGGTGCTTGAGTGGGTTCGCGAGAACGGAAAATATTAGGAGGTTTATAATGATTGATACGACAAAACTTAAACAAATCGTGGGGGCCCTGGACGAGGACGAGGTCAACAAAACCCTGGATCAGTTCCTTGCGTCCAAGCCTTCCGGCGACGACGCCCGCAAAGTGGTGGAAGCCTGTCAGCAGGGCATGGAAATCGTGGGGGCGAACTTTGAAAGCGGCGAGTACTTTGTGGGGGACCTTATTTTCGCCGGGGAGCTTCTTACCTCCTGCATCGAGAAACTCAAACCCCTGCTGGGCTCCGGCAGCAGCGGGAACCGGGGCACCATCGTGCTGGGAACCGTTGAAGGGGACATCCACGACATCGGCAAGAACATCTTCAAGGGAATGTCCGAAGCCGCGGGCTTCAAGGTGGTGGACCTCGGCATTGACCAGCCCCCCGACGCCTTTGTCAAGGCGGTGAAGGAAAACAAGCCCCAGGTGGTCGGCTTTTC
>JAITBO010000088.1 GCA_031283505.1 Treponema sp.
CGTACATTCGGCCCGGAAATTCTCATCCCCGCCGTTTTTTGATACGGACGTCAGTCTTTCAGCGCCCCAGTATACCGCGCCCCAATTCCGTAAAATTTAAAGGCGTGGTCAACTCCACAGCAACACAATCAACAAAACCTATTACTGTATACCATGCTTCCCTGCCAGGTTTCAAACAGCGGCAGTATCCATATATCTTACTATTTACTAGATAAATACTAGGATACTTTTACAATCTAAATACTAAGATATAACAGATCGCCTTTTTATATTTTTATTTTTTATCTTTACAAAATTGTATAATTCGTGTGATACTACAACATATTCCATGGGGAGATGAATGTATGCCTGATGTCAGAAAAAGCGTTCTTGAATGTATTGGCAATACACCGGTTGTAGAAATCAGCCGCTTTTGCAAAAAATACGGCGTAGAAGGGAAAATACTGGTAAAACTGGAAATGATGAATCCGGGGGCTTCAAAGAAGGACCGTATCGCATTTTTCATGATAGAAGAAGCGGAAAGAAAAGGCCTCCTCAAACCCGGCCAGACGGTGGTGGAAGAAACCTCGGGAAACACCGGCAACGGGCTCGCGGTTGTATGCGCCATAAAGGGTTATCCTTTCGTGGCGGTTATGAGCAAAGGGAATTCCCTGGAGCGGATGCAAATGATGAAGGGCCTGGGAGCGGAACTTTTACTGGTGGATCAGCTTCCTACTTCTCTCAGAGGATCAGTAACCGGAGCGGATCTCGAAAAAGTGGAAGAGGCCGCTATGGAATATGCCGAGAAGCATGGTGCTTTTCTGGTAAATCAGTTTTATAATCCCGATAACAGTGCGGCTCATGAAAAAGGTACGGCTGAGGAAATTTGGCGACAGACAGAGGGTAAAATTGATTATTTTGTGGATTTTGTGGGTACGGGCGGTACATACGCAGGAATCGCAAAGGGCCTTAAAGCGTACAATAAAGATATAAAGTGTTTCGTTGTTGAACCGGAAAAGGGCGGGGTCTACGGAGGCAACAGTCCCTCCGATAATCCCATTCACGTCATTCAGGGCGGCGGTTACGCAGTAAAACGGGATCTGGTGGACGAAAATATTGTAGACGGGTCCATTCTCATCTCTGATGAAGAGTGTACACAAGCCGCCCGGAATCTTGCCGCAACGGAAGCCATCTTCGGCGGCTACTCAACCGGGGCGAATGTCTGTGCGGCGGTGAAGCTCCTCGAAGGTGAAGCGCAGGGTAAAACCGTTGTCTGTCTTGCCAACGACACCGGACTAAAGTACTTGAGTACCACGCTCTACCAGTACGAGATTATACGTTGACAGGAAGCGGCAGGTGATATGTCAGCCCTGCCGCAGCAGAAACAAGGATTCCGGCGGCATATAGAGCCGTTCGGGAATTGTATGCCCCATGTATTTGCTGAATTTCCACCAGATTTCACCTTGGCCTTCCGGGGGCTGGGCGTCCGTGTTGGTAAAGAGAACCGCCTCCTCGAAGGGATCCTCGGAACGGCGGGTCAATTTAAGGCGCACCTGGTTCCGGCCTCCGGAGAGTAGATCGGAACGGACGGGAACGCCGTCTTCCGGCACCGGCAGTATGTCATGGGCGCGTATGCCTACATGGGTGACGCCGGGAGGGATGGGCGCGGCAAGGGACAGGGTAAGGCCCCAGTCCAGGGCGTGGATTTCCTTTTCGCCGGTTTGTCTGACCGGAGAAATGTTTTTGCACCCCGTAATCCGCGCTATGCTCACCAATCCGGGATTGACGAAAAGTTCCTTCGTCCCGCCCTTCCCCAGGACCCGTCCGCCGTCTATCACAAGGATTTCAGCGCAGAGTTTGTACGCCTCGTCCCGGCTGTGGGTGACCATGACGACATCCTCCCTGGATTTAAAGAGTTCCATGAACTGCATCTGCATTTGTTCCCTCAGATTGGCGTCCAGGGCGGAGAAGGGTTCGTCCAACAGTATTACTGCCGGGTCCCGTATCAGCATCCTGGCCAGGGCGGTCCGCTGCTGCTGGCCGCCGGAAAGCTGGGCGGGATAACGGCGCTCAAGGCCCGCAAGACCGAAGCGATCTATCCACAACGCGGCCCGTTCGCGGCGTTCCTTTCGGGGCAAAGAAAGTCCCGCAGTGATGTTTTCCATCACCGTCATGCGGGGGAAAAGTGCGTAATTCTGAAACAGACAGCCCACCCGCCGTTCCCGGGGCTTGAGGTTTATCTTCCTTGCGGAATCAAAAAGGATCCGTCCGTTTACGGAAATGTGCCCCTCTTCGGGAATCTCTATGCCGGCTATACATTTGAGGGTCATACTTTTCCCCGATCCGGAAGGACCCAATATGCCGAGGCAAGTCCCGGCAGGCGACTGCTCCCGGCGGGTTTCAAATTCCGTTTCAAGACAGAAGTCCCGGGAAAGCCGCTTTCGTATGGAAACTTTAAGGCTCATGTCCGCCCCGTCTGTCCCGGACGCGGGAATCCTGAAGGGTAAAAAAATTCATAAGGGCGACCACGGCGAAGGAGAATACCACGATGATGAGGACATAACCGTAGGCGGTATCCATGTCCCCTCCGGCCACGGCGGAATAGATCGCCAGGGGCAGGGTACGGGTCTTGCCGGCTATGTTGCCGGCTATCATGGCGGTTGCGCCGAATTCGCCCAGGCCCCGGGCAAAGGAGAGGACCCCTCCCGAAGCGACGCCGGGCAGGGCTGTAGGGAGGCTCACCTTCCAGAACACGCTCCATTCAGACATACCCAGGGTCCGGGCGGCGTAGATAATATTGGGGTCCACCTGTTCCAGAGCGCCCCGTGCGGAACGGTACATCAAGGGAAAGGAGACGACAACGGCGGCCAGAACCGTCGCCCCCCAGGAGAAGGCGATACGGACGCTAAAAAAATGAAGAAAGAAAGCGCCCACCGGCCCCCGCACCCCGAATATATACAATAAAAAAAAACCCGCCACCGTCGGGGGCAGGACCAGGGGCAGGGTGAGGATTCCGTCCAAAATCATCTTCCACGCCTTATGCCTGATTCCGGCGACAAGTCTTGCCGCAAAGACCCCCAGAAAGAAGGTCACGGCAATGGCCGCCGAGGCGGTCCGCATGGAGATAAGGACAGGCGAAAAATTCACCGCGCTTCCCGCGTCATTTGTTGGGAGAAAAACCGTAGGCCCTGAAAACCTCAAGTCCCTCGCCGGAAGCAAGAAAATCAATAAAGAGTTCCGCCTCCTCAGGATGAGCCGAGGCCGCCGTCCTCCCCACAGGGTAGATCACCTTTTGGGAAAGGCTTCCCTCCGGGGCTTCGGCGATGACCGCTACCTTATCCGTAATCGCGGCATCGGTGGCGTAGACCACCCCGGCTTCGGCACTCCCCGCACCAACCCAATTCAGCACTTCGGTAACGTTGGTCCCGAAACTCGCTTTGGCGGAAACGGCTTCCCATATTCCCAGGCTGGTAAAAGCTTCCTTCGCGTACTGCCCTGCGGGAACGCTGGCGGGATCCCCCAGGGCGATGATACTCACTAGGGGGGCGGTTTCAAAACCGGTCACGGGTATATCGGCGCCGGCGGTTTTGATGAGGACTATCTTGTTCTCCAGAAGGGGCCGTACAGAATCCGGGGCGATCAGACCTTTGGCCGTCAGATCGTTCATCTGTTTGACTGCCGCCGACATGAACACGTCCGCCTCAAGCCCCGCCTCTATCTGGGTTTGGAGCCGCCCGGAACTGTCGTACACCCCTTCCACGGCAATCCAGGGATACCTGGCCTGAAACCGGGGAATCAGATCCCGCACGAAGGAATACTCAAGACTTGCCGCAGCGGCAACCAAAATAGTAACCGGGGGATGCGCGGCTTCTTCCTTTTGAGGCGCGGCGAAAAGAAGGGATGGACCTCCTGAGACTAATAAAATCAAAACAAACAAAAACGATAAAAAACGAATATTTTTCATTGTTCCTCCCTAATTAATTGACTTTAACTTGATTTAAAAAACTGTAGCATATAATAAAACTAAATGCAACCGCCAAAAACCAAACAAAGGTAGCAACAGTTTTCAAAAAACGTACAATTTGAGTATAGTGTATATATGATTATCAGCGCCAGCAGAAGGACCGATATTCCGGCTTTTTTTGGGGAATGGTTTTACAACAGGCTGAAGGAGAAACGGGTACTCGTGAGGAACCCCCGGAATCCCGGCATGATTACCGAAATACCCCTCGATCCCGGCCTCGTTGAATGTATCGTCTTCTGGACGAAGAACCCGGAAAATTTTTTCCGGTACATTCCGGAAATTGACAGGCTTGGATACCGGTACTATTTTCAGTTTACCCTGACCCCCTACGATGCCTCGATAGAACGGAACGTTGACAAATCGCGGATTGTCGAAATTTTTATCCAACTGTCGAACATGACAGGCAGGGAAAAAGTGATCTGGCGGTATGACCCGGTTCTGGTAAATGATGTTTTTACCCTTGATTTTCACCGGGAAAGATTTGAATTCCTTTGCGAAAAACTGTACCCTTACACGGAGAAATGCGTAATCAGCTTTATCGACAGCTATTCTTTTCTTAAAAATGAATTTTCCGGCAACAATATTGCGGCGCTGCCGGAAGAAAAAATATTGGATGCGGCAGGAATACTATCGTCTATAGCAAAAAAATACAATATGCCGCTCTTTACCTGCTGTGAAAAAATTGACCTGGAAAGATTCGGGATCATGCACAACAAATGCATAGACGCCGATCTCATCAGACGCCTCTTTAATGTTGAAGTAAAGGCTGCCGGGGACCCCTCCCAAAGAAACGGATGCGGCTGCTGCGTCAGCAGGGACATTGGCGCGTACAACACCTGCCTCCACAGCTGCGTCTACTGTTACGCGCAGCGGGGGACGAGATCCGGCGTCCACGATCCCGCCTCGCCCATGCTGTGCGGCGCGCCGGGGAAAGGCGAAGGGATTACCCGGCTTGAATTGAAACGCCGTCAGCTCTGACAGAATATCCCCTTATGCAAAGGTTACCTGAGTTCGGTAGTCTGAATCGTATCCATGTCGTCGAAGGTCTGGTTCTCCCCCGCCATGGCCCAGATAAAGGTATAGGCGGCGGTCCCGGCGCCTGAGTGTATGGACCATGAAGGGGAAATCACCGCCTGCTCGTTGTTCATTACGATGTGGCGGGTCTCGCATGGCTGACCGTGGAGGTGGAAGACCACCGCGCCGGGCTTTATGTCAAAGTAAAGATACACCTCCATGCGCCGCTCGTGGGTGTGGGAAGGCATGGTGTTCCACACGGAGCCTTCTTCAAGGACGGTCATGCCCATGACAAGCTGGCAGCTTTGACAGACCGCCGGGTGTACGTATTGATAGATAGTGCGCACATTTACTGTTGACGCTTCACCCAGTCTGCGGGGATTGGCTTTTTCGATAGGGATAAAGACCGCCGGATACGGAGTATGAGCCGGCGCGCTGGCAAGGTAGAATTTGGGGGGATTATCTTTGCCGGCGGCGGCAAAAACAACATCTTTGACCCCTTTCCCTATGTAAAGGCCGTCTCCTTTTTTCATCGTGTATAGGGTTCCGTCTGCAGAAACGCTTCCCTCCCCGGCGATACAGATGATCCCCAGTTCCCGCCGGTCAAGGAACACGTCGCTCCCAAAATCTTTGCCTCCCTCAAGGCGCAGATCTTTTTCCACAGGACAGGCCCCGCCAAAAACAACACGGTCGCTGTGGGTGTAGCACAGGTTTATTTCGTCTTTGATGAAGACCTTTTCAAAAAGAAAATGGTCCCGCAAGGTTTTGGTGTCATACCGTTTTACATCGTCAGGATGTTCAGCATAACGGATTTCAAGTTTCATAACCGCTCCTTATAAAAAATCATTTTTAAACCCCCGGCCCTTATGCTTTCAACAAAAACCGGGGGATAGCCGCCTGCAAATTTCCAAACTCCTACGAATTTCCGGCGCCGCAAGCCGTCCGGCCCTGTCCCGAACCGCCGGGCATCTCCGCGTCCCGTTAAGGCCGAACACGGGGCGGATTCGTCATAACCCTGCCCTGGCAGATTGATTACACTAAACCACATGATATAGGCAATTACAGAAAGAAAGAAATTTAACCACGGAGTACTGGTAATATATTACCTGGGAGTTTCACGGAGAAGTAAACAACCACCACCAAAGGTGGTGGCTTTAATGGGGAGGCCCCTAAAAGGGGCCCAAATACCTTCCAGTTTCTACCGATTTTCGTCCAGCTTATGTTTCATGCTGAGATTTGTTTTCACTATGTATCCGCATGAAGTTGTTCTTTAATATCCTCCTCATTCAACCTTCTTGTTTTTCTAAAGGCATAGCCATCAGTACATAACCACCGCCATAGGCGGTGGTTTTTTAAGTCCCAATAAATTTTGACAGGTTTTACCTGTCAAAATTTATTCCGCTTCTATCCCTTGCGCGTTTTGGCTGGCGGTGGTCCTGGTAACAAAATTCGAAGTTCGGCCTAAAAGGATATTAAAAACCTATCATCCTGTCCCGGCGAGGCTTTCAAATGAGCCTGTTTTATGGCATTATATACTCATGAGAAATATCACCGGAATGACAAAAGATGAGGCTGCGGGGATACGTTTCGTACTCATGGATATAGACGACACCCTTACCTGGAAAGGTAAGCTTCCGTCCGAATCCTACACCGCCCTTTGGTCACTCAAGGAGGCCGGGCTTAGAGTTATCCCGATTACCGGTCGGCCTGCGGGCTGGTGCGATCTTATCGCCCGGGAATGGCCTGTGGACGGAGTGGTGGGGGAGAACGGCGCACTGGCCTTTTGGGAAGATGGCCGGGATGGATGCGTCGGGTCCGGGAGCAGACCTCTTTTGAAGCAGGAATTCCATCCCAACGCGGTACAGAACGATCACCCGGTCCTGGAGCGTATCCGTACACGGGCTCTGGCGGAAGTAAAAGGACTGCGAGTGGCAAAGGACCAGTTCGCCCGGCTTTTTGACCTGGCCCTGGACTTCGCCGAGGAAGAGCCGGTTCTCTCCCTGGACGAGGCGGAAAGAGTACGCCGCATTGCGGAAGATGAAGGCGCCATGGCGAAGGTTTCTTCTATTCATGTGAATGTCTGGATGGGAACTTATGACAAGCTCGCTATGGCGGAGCGGTTCCTTACCCGGCGTTTCGGTTGGCGGAGCGGCGCCGACAGCCGGGAGGTAGTTTTTGTGGGAGATTCCCCCAACGATGATCCCATGTTCGCCCGGTTTCCCCTGACGTGTGCTGTGGCGAACCTGCACCGTTATCGGGGGCTCATCAGGCACGAACCCGCCTTTATTGCGGACCGGGAATGTGGCGAGGGATTTGCCGAAATAACCCGGACCATTCTGGAAAAACGGCGGTGACCTTTCCCCGTTACTGGTAAGAACGGAGCCGGCTCATGAGGTCTTTGATCAATTTGTCTTGGTTTTGAGGAATCAATAATTCCACTCTAAAGGCTAAACTTGACCCAGAGCCGAAACTCCGTAAAACTCCAAGGAATCAAAGGTTCCGGTACTCCGTGGTTAAATTTTTTTCCGTAATTATCCATATCTGTATTTTTAGTGCAATCAGTATATCATAAGGCCCGGACGTTTTACCAAAACACGCTCTCCCCCTCCCCTTGGGGGGAGGGGGAGAGCACGGATACGCCGCGTTATGCGGCGGCTGCCTGTTCCGGCGGACGCCGGAACAGGGGATTACGATTACCAGGGGGAATCGGAAGTGCCGTTGTCGGGATCGTTGTAGAACAGATTGTCGGTTGGCCACAGGGTGGTTTCTCTATGGTATGTGCCATTCAGATAGACCGCATGGCTGCGGTTGTCCAGGATGTCGCCTGATGTTGTCTTTACGAGATTACGCATATCCTTATCGCCGTCAACAGGACCGTTAGAACCGTATATCGTACCGCCGGTCTTTGCGAACCTGCCAGTACTATTGATGTATACCCCGCCGTCGGAGCCGTAGAGGGTGTCGGAGGAGGTATTGCCGGATATTTTCCCGCCGTTCATGGTAAACGTACTGTTTCCACGTATCCTCCCCTGATACTAACCTCAGCCCCCTTACCAAGCCCCTCCAGGCTCAGACCCCCCTCCAGGGTTACCCGGGCATTGTTCTCTAACCGTAATAGGCTCTTATTATTGTCCCCTATCCCTGTCTGGGCCTTTAACGTCCCGGGCGCCCCGGGATCATCGCTCAGGATTATAGGCGGATACCCTACATCGCCGTCTATGAGAATCTCCTTTGTCACATTCACCGTATCCAGAATGACGGTTGCGCCGGGGATTTCCTTTTCCGGCCACGAGGCGGTATATGCTTTCTTCAGGTTTTCCAGAGCCTGTTCTACCGTCGCAAGGGGCTTCTCTTTTGTACCGGCATTCACGTTGCTACCGCCGTTCTCGGTGGACGCTACGTAATAACTCTTATACGGCTTGTCCCCCCATATCCAGTCTCCCTCTACCCCGCCTCGTAACGTGTTGATGATGACCGGTTCGCTCACCTCCCCGTCCTTGTAGACGATCACATACACGTCGTAATCGCCCTTTGCTGCGTCCAGTTCTATCGGTTCTTGATGCCCCCCGGTCCCAACCGTATCCAGCAGGGTATAGTCCGAATAGCCGGGCGGCGGGACGGGGTTTTCATCGTGCAGAACCACCGCCTAGTACACTTCCGCCGTATTCTCATATCCGTCCGTGGTAAAGCTGATCTTCGGCTCCTCTGAATCCCAAGGTCCCAGGAACTTCCCATCCTCTATCTTTAACCCCCCGGCGGAGACCTTGCGTCGGCAGAGTCCAGATTGAACGGCACATACTCCAGCATAAAGTTGACGGAACCCGGTTTGCCTATACGAGCAAACCCCGATGTATAGGTCCCTATAGACCGGGTGATGACGTTCTTGAACTGCCCGGAAAGTTCCGGATAGGTTTC
>JAITBO010000199.1 GCA_031283505.1 Treponema sp.
GGAGACCTATGAAGACAGACCCTTTTGTGAGGTCGGGTCTCTTTGTGGGGACAGACCTCTGCGGGGTCAGACCTCTCTGGGAACAGGTCTCCCCTTTTAAGTAAACGCACATGGACTAAGGTCCGAGTCCACATGGTACGCAATTCCACCAAATATGTCTGGTACAGAGACTAGAAAAAAGTCTGCGTCGATTTAAAGGCAGTATATAAGGCGGCGGCCCGGGACGCCATTGAGTCATTAAATTACCAGTTGCGCAAAGTTACTAAAACCGCTCGACATTTTTGACCGATGAGGCTATATTCAAGATACCTATTTGGCGATACGGAATGCGTCGGGAAAATGGACGATGCCGATTAAGCATTGGGGCCTGGCGCTTAACCAGTTCTCCATTGAGTTTGGCACAGAACGGGTTCCGTTCTAATGATACTTTGCCAATTACACAAAAAACCTGACAGGCCCAAAACCAGTTTTTGTTACAAAACACGGAGTTTTCCCCTTTCTTCGTGAAACCCCGTGTCCTCTCTGGTTAAAATTCCTGTGCGTTTATCCTGCGGGAGAACAGCCTTGCGCGGAAGATTAAGAAAAAAATCACAAACCAAACGAACCATTTGCGGCGATATTCTTCCTCATCACAATGCCGCTATATCTTCGACGGAAAGCCCGGTAGCCTCCGCAATTTGGTCAATGGCTATTCCGAGTTTTTTCATTTGAGCGGCGACTTTCTCTATACCCTTCTCTATACCTTCTCGCCTACCCCTTTGTATGCCTTCCCTCCTGGCCTGGTTGAGTCCGCTGGTCCAGTCTGACATCGCCATTTCCCTCATTTGATATACGCGCAACGCCTTTTTGTCGCTTGATACATACTCCATCTTTTCCTTCGCTCGTATCCCCATATCCATCCGGATTACCTCTTCCACAAGGCTTTTCGGACTGTCCTGGTCAAACCCCACCGCTGCAACGCATCGTTCCGTATGTCCCTTTCCCCTACACGCCGGAATTTCACCATGACTATAGGGCCCGATATTCCATTCCGAGGGGGTGCGGTATTGCGCGAAAGGCTTTCGGAATCAGTTCCAGGAATTGTGTCCGTCGGTTCGCCAGAGCATGAGCCGTAAGGGGAATTGTTGGGACAACGCCTGCGCCGAATCGTTATTCAAGACCATGAAGAGGGAACTGGAAACTGTGGACGGTAAACATACGGGGGAGGTAAGACAATCGGTGTTCATATATATTGAGGCGTATTACAACCGGATTCGTATACATTCGGTGCTTGACTATGTGGCGTCTAATGTGTTTAACTGTGGGCAAGTCGCTTAACAGTGTCTACCCAACGGGGTAAAGTCCAGAGCCGTAGAGGTTGTAATTCAGACTGCCCGGTTTAAGGGTATATCCGGGGTCCGCGGTAATGGACAGATCTACCTTCTGCCCCGTATAGGCTGTTTCCGGTGCAATTATGCTGCCATGGACGGTAACACTCTCAATATTATACTGATAGCCCGCAGTAAAGTTCGCGGTAACGGTTACGTCTTTTGCGGGCATGGTAAAGGTAATGTCCGGCCCTGAACCGGCGGGAATATCTATATCAGCCGAAGTATATGACGAAAACCTGTACCCGCTGTTGGGCGTTGCGCTCAGGGTGATCGTTTCCCCTGCCTCCGCCTGAGCGGGGGTTACGGTAACGGTTCCCCCGTCATCAGGGGACCCAACCGTGGTTACACTATAGGTACCAGGACTATCGACCGGACAGCCGGTAAACAATAATATCGTCCCCAATAACGGGAAGAGGGCCAGAAACCCGGTCGCCCCTCTAAAAGCCATTTTTTTTCTCATCATTGAACCCCCTTGCATGATTTGTGTTCTCCCTATCGGAAGTTGGTATTAGTGATTATTTCATAAGAATAATCACTAATAGAGATTATTTTTCTCATTATATTAGCGGTTTGATTGTTCTGTCAACTAATAGTTACCATTTTTCTATGACTGAAAGCGATCTACGCATCATGCTGGGCATCAATCTGAAACGGTTTCGTACAGTAATGGGCTTTTCCCAGGCAAAGCTGGCTGAACTGCTCGATCTTTCTCCGAATTTTGTCAGCGAACTTGAAACCGGGAAACGCTGGCTTTCTTCGGATACCCTCACCAATCTGGCGGGAATTTTGGGCGTGGAGGTTTATGAATTTTTCAAGCCCGAAGCCATTCCCCAGGAAGACCCGGAAATCATCGAAAATCTTATTAAAAAGTATACCGGCAAGGCCGTGATCGCGGCCGCTGCCGCCGTAACCGAAACCCTGAACGATCTATGCAGGCAATACTGTTCAAAGCAAGGCCCGGCAAGCCCCGGCGCGGAGGAGGGCGAATAAGGCCGAAGAGCGAAGGCTCTTTGTAACAAAAACTCTGTGGTTTTTCTTCTTAAACTGCCTGTTTTAGACACAAAACGATATAAGAATAAGAGATTTCCCTTATCAATCTGCTATGGACGGCGCTTCCATTCCCGGATCACGGCGGTAAAGGCCCCTCCGTATTTTTCCATCTTGAGGGACCCGACCCCGGAAACGTCCATAAACTCTTCCGGGGTTTCCGGCATTTTCCGGCACATATCCCGCAGGGAGGCGTCGGAAAAGATGATGTAAGCGGGGACCCGCTTTTCCTGGGCCAGGCGCGCCCGCAGTTCCTTGAGCCGGTCAAGCAGTCCTTCCGTGGCGGCGCCCCCGGCGGCATGATCCCCGGCGGCGTTTTTGGCGGCCCTTTTTCCGGCGGCCATACCGGGCTGGAGGGCATGACCGCCGGGTCCGGCCTCCGGGTCCGTAAAGGCGTCCTCCTCCGGTAAATCCGGCGGCGCCTTTCGCCTTACTTCCCTGGGGAGCATCATGGCGAGGGGCTTTTTGTCAAAGATGACCTCCCGCGATTTCTCCGTCAAATTGACCACCGGGTATTCATCCCCGGTAACGGCAAGATAATGCTGATCGACAAGGTAGTCCAGAATAGTCCTGATCCGGTGGGCGTCCGTGTCCGCCATGATACCGTAGGTACTCAACCTGTCCAGGGCAAAAGACCGGACCTTCTCGTTCTTGCTGCCCCGGAGTATGTTTATCACCATGGTTTTCCCGAACCGGCGGTCCATGCGTTCCAGCCGGTACACGCAGGAGACGATCTTCTGGGCCGGGATGGTGATGTCCGTGGTTTCAAAAACCGTGTCGCAGTTGGAACAGCGCCCGCAGTAGTTGGGCGCGGCCTCCCCGAAATAGCCGA
Source organism: Treponema sp. (assembly GCA_031283505.1). The sequence goes on from JAITBO010000199.1 coordinate 3,250, forward strand.
GGAGCCGGGAACGCAGGCAGTCCGCTGTAGTGGCGTAGAAGGTCATGGCCTTGAGAAGCTCCAGGTTATGGGCGATCAGGGCTTCGTCCCGCTCTCTCTCTTCTTCCTGGCTGTTGGTAATCAGAAACGTGTTGATCCGCACATCCTGGGGACTGTAAAGGAGGATGCAGTCTGCGGGGCTGCCGTCCCGTCCTGCCCGTCCCACTTCCTGATAGTAGCTTTCAATATTTTTGGGCATATTGTAATGAATGACGAAGGCCACATTGGACTTGTCTATACCCATGCCAAAGGCGTTGGTGGCCACCATGACGGTCTTGCGGTCATAGATGAAGTCGTCCTGGTTCCTGTGCCGCTCCACATCCTCCAGCCCCGCATGATACCGGGTGGCGGCAATCTTCCGGGAAACGAGGATTTGGCATATCTCCTCCACGGTTTTCCGGGTGGAACAGTAGATGATGCCGCTCTTGTCCCGGCGGTTCCGCAGGCAGTCCATAAGGGCCAAACACTTATCCCTGGGCCTTTGCACCTCAAAGTAGAGATTTTCCCGGTTAAAACCCGTGGTGAGGGTAAAAGGTTCCTTCAAATTCAGAATTCTAACGATGTCCTCCCGCACCTTTCCGGTGGCGGTGGCGGTAAAAGCGGCGGCGACAGGCCGCGAGGCAAACTGCCGGATAAATTCCGTTATTTGCAGGTAACTGGGCCTAAAGTCGTGGCCCCACTGGGATATGCAATGAGCTTCGTCTATCACCACCATGGCGATACGCCGGGATTCCGTAAGGGCAGGAGGCAAGCCCCGCTGGAGCCGCTCCGGGGCAATGTAGAGGATTTTGTATTCCCCCCGGACGGCGCGGGAGACGGTTTCCGCGTATTCCCCGGAACTCAGGGAACTGTTAAGGAAAGCTGCGGGAACATCGGCGTCCCGGAGGGCGCTTACCTGGTCCTTCATCAGGGAAATGAGGGGGGAAACGACCACGGTAAGACCGTCCAGGACCAGAGCCGGAATCTGGTAACAGAGGGATTTCCCCGCGCCGGTGGGCATGACGGTCAGAACATCCCGTCCGGCGAGAAGGGCGTCTATGACCTCCTCCTGTCCGGGACGGAAACCCGTGTACCCAAAGTGAGTTTTCAGGATGGTAAATTTGTCCTGCATGGGTTATTATATACGAGCCTGTTTCAAAACCTCAAGTTTTGAAACCGGTTTATACTACAAAATGGAGAGTGTCGTCATGAGAAAGATGCGTTTATTCACCGTTTTGGCGCTGTGTTCCGGCGTGTTATGGGCAGAGACAGATATAACCGCCTCCACCTCCTTAAGCCTCTCGGTTTCCTCCCTGCCCGAAGCCCAGCTTGCCCTTACCCGGACCCTTGTCTTTCCCGTCCTCCGGGGAGACCATTTCCTTTTTTCGGAGAACAACCTTGAGGCCAACTTTACCTTCAACATCAGCCCCCTGTCCATGAACGCCATCGCGGAAGCCGTTCTAACCCCCATCGCCCTGGCCCGGATCAAGGCGGGCGTCCAGGGAGGATCGGGCTGGAACATTCCGGGCCTGGGCAGCGGCCTGGCGATCAACCGCCGGCGGACGGACGGCGCCGGGCGCTCCTTCAACGACCGGACCGGGTCTCCCTTTGAGGGGCTGGTCTGGAAAGTCTACAGCGGCTGGATCCTCCAGTTTGACCTTGCGGCAGTCCTGC
>JAITBO010000046.1 GCA_031283505.1 Treponema sp.
TATAATGCCAGTTTGAAGTTAAACCCGGGGACTCTTTTTATAACGGGTACAGTTAATTGTTCAGCCTAAAAATTACTCTCAGCCTTTAATACCCCCCCCCCCCCCCCCCTATATTAAGACCTAAACACACTACTAAAAACAATTTTTTTACCAGGTTCTCCGCTTTTTTTCGGTTGAAGACATAGTTTATAACCCGGGTCTTTTTCATGTACAAAGCCTTCCCGTTACAAAATTTCTTAACAATCTATTCTATCACACTTAATTAAAAACCCGCAACAATTATTTTTAAATATTGTTATGAGAGGCTGTTCCAAAAACTAAAGTTTTGGAACAGCCTCATGATACATGAATTTTTTTCAGTCGCAGGTCTGGCCGAAAAGCAGGGGCGCGGTCTTGGGAAAACCGATATACTCAGGTTCCCCGTCAAATTCCAGGGCGATAATAGTAACTCCCGCTATCGTATCCCGGTCTCCGGAGGATAGATTCCGGAAAATGATCCGGTATTTTTCCTGCGTAAAGGGCAAAGCCTTACCGGTGGCAAGAATCCTGGCGGATTTCAACCGGCCCGCCAGACCGGAAACGATGATCTCCCCGTTTGGCGGCCATATCCACTGCCAGGCATAGATGGTATTTCCTTTCCGGCTCAGGCTTTGGAGCATACCTCCCACGCCCCAAAGACCCCGGCCTGTGGTAACATTGAACTTATCCAGAGTACCGTACAGGGCTTCTCCGTTTTTCTCCAGCCATTTACCCAGGGTGGTTAAAGGCTCGACCGCTTCGTCCGGAACCGAGCCATCGCTCTTGGGGCCTATGTTGAGGAGAAGATTACCCCGATCCTTCGCGCAGATCGAGAGCATTCTGAGGATCTGCTGGGCGTTTACGGCGTAAGGTTCCGCCTGTTTGGAATCAATATAACCCCAGGAAAGGCCGTTAAAGGTCATACAGGCTTCCCAGTCCCGCTTACCGTCGGGAGTCACACTTTCTTCCGGTGTACCGTAGTCTTCTTCAAGGTGGCTCCGGTTATTAATGATGATGTCAGGCTGTAAGGCCCGGAGGCGCTGGTTCATCTCCACCGTGTTCCAGCCATCATAACTGCGCAAAGGCCAATCCCCATCATACCAAAGTATGTCGATTTTGCCGTAATTACTTAACAATTCCTGGTTAAGGGTAAAAACATAGTCCGTAAGCCGTTTCCGGGCTGCGCCGTCATACGCGGCGGCCCCGCCGTCAGGGTGATGCCAGTCCATAAGGGAAGAATAAAAGCCCACTTTCAAACCCTCGGCTCGGCAAGCTTCAACATATTCCGCTACAATGTCCCGCTTAGGCCCATAATTAACGCTGTTATAGGGGTTCACCTTAGAATCCCAGAGACTAAACCCTTCATGATGCCGGGTGGTGAGTATCATGTATTTCATTCCCCCGGCCCTGGCCAGCTTTGCCCATGTCCGGGGGGCCCCAGGTTTGGGCAGGAACTGGTCCGCCAGCTTCTCGTATTCTTCCACAGGCCAGATTTCGTGAGCCATGGCCCATTCATGGCGGCCCAGAACCGAGTAAAGCCCGAAATGAATAAACATACCGAAACGGGCTTCCCGCCACCATGCCATACGCCGGTCACGGGTCTTTGCGGTTTCCGCTTCGTAATCGGCTTTTGAAACAAGTTGTAGCATATAAACACTCCTTTAAAAGCATATCATGTGAACCTGTCCCAAAACTAATTGACTGTGCGCTACACGCGCACGGTTTTGGGAAAGTCTCATATTTATAAAACGTACCTTTTATTCAAAAGGCTGAATACCCCGGAGTTTTGCTTCGGCTCAAACAACGCACTCTTTACAAAATTTGATATTAAACCAGACGATATAACAAATTTGAAGTTAAAGATACTGGGAACTCTGCTCTGCGGAAGTTCATTTCTTATATAACCGAGGCTGTTCCAAAATCTGAAGTTTTGGAACAGCCTCACATGATTTCCAGAAACGGGACGCAAATAAGATTCATGGCGTCTTTGAGAACCCGGAGTACCCCCCGGCTCAAGGCCAGACGGGCGGCGGATAGTTCCGCTTCGGCGGCGTTCAGAATGGGACAATCATGGTAAAAACGGCTGAAGGCTTTGGAAAGCTCGTAGAGGTAAGCCGTCAGGACCGAAGGATCCATGCGGGCGGCGGCATCCGCCACAGCCTCGGGATAATCGGCAATGGTTTTAAGGAGTTCCCATTCGGCGCTGCCCGCGAGGAGACCGGGATTGAACGCCGTACCCGGAACGGCGGCCTTACGCAGCATGGACGAAATACGAGCCCCCATATACTGAAGATACGGGCCGGTATTACCGTTAAACGAGAGGGATTCCCTGGGATCAAAAAGCATATCTTTTTGGGGGTTCACCTGTAACAGGTAGTAATGCAGGGCGCCCAGGGCGACTTTTTCCGCCACCTCTTGCGGATCCTCCAGGGCGTCCTCCCGTTCCTTCTCCCGAATCTCCGCAAGGGCGTCATCCCGAAGGCTGTCGATAAGATCATCGGCGTCAACCACCGTGCCTTCCCGGCTCTTCATCCGGCCTTCCGGAAGGTTCACCATGCCGTAGGAGAGGTGATAGAGGTTACCGGCCCACCCGAAACCCAGCTTCTTTAAGATGGCAAAGAGAACCTGGAAGTGGTACTGCTGTTCGGAACCTACCACATACACCAGGCGGTCAAAGGGCCAGTCCCGGTTCCGGTTTATGGCAAGACCTATGTCCTGGGTAATATAGATGGAAGTCCCGTCACTGCGGAGCAGGACCTTCTTGTCCAGCTTTTCCGCCGTAAGGTCAACCATTACCGCGCCGTCTTCGGCTTTGTAGAAAAGTCCCTGTTCAAGGCCCTTGAAAATTTCTTCTTTACCCAGGAGGTAGGTCTGGCTTTCAAAATAATACTGATCGAAGGATATTCCGGTCCGTTTGTAGGTCTCCTTCATTCCTTCCACAGTCCAAACGTTCATTTTTTTCCAGAGCGCCGTCGTTTCGGGATCCCCGGCTTCCCATTGGCGGAGCATCTCCTGGGCCCGTTTCTGGAGGGGAGCTTCCGCCTCGGCTTCTTTTGCGGTAAGTCCCTTTTCCTTGACAAGACCTTCCGCCTCCGCCTTGAGGTCCCGGCTGAATTTGACGTACCAGCCGCCCACAAAATGATCACTCTTGACGCCTTCGGATTCCGGGGTTTTTCCCTGACCGTGTTCCTTATAAGCCAGCATAGACTTGCAGATGTGAATGCCCCGGTCGTTGATGATACAGACCTTTCGGACTTCCGCGCCGCAGGCCGCGAGGATACGGGAGATGCTTTCCCCCAGCACATCGTTTCTGAGGTGGCCCAGGTGCAGGGGTTTATTGGTATTGGGGCTGGAAAATTCCACCATGATGCGGGAACCGGCCAGAGTTCCGGGCCGCCCGAAGGCGGGGTCTTCCAGAGCCGGGCCGAGAATGGCAGCCGCCGCCGCTCCCCGGTCGAGGTGTACGTTAAGGTAGGGACCGCAGGCGGCAAAGGCGCCTGACGCCTCTTTACCGGCGGGGCTGCGGGCATCTTCTTCGGTCAGGGCGGCGGCCAGCATCCGGGCTATCAGGGGCGGCCCTTTTTTGAAGAGTTTCGCAAAACCGAACATGGGGAATCCCATATCTCCGTACTCAGGTTTGGGGGGCAGTTCCACAATGATCCGGGCAGGTTCCACTATCCCGTCTATACCGTCATCCTTCAGCATCGCCGTTAATGTCCGGGCAATCCGGGTTTTCCAGGGGTCTTTAAAATCCTTCATACAAAATCCTTCATACAAAATCCTTTGCGTTAGTATTAAAAAAATCCGGCCAGGGCGGCCATTTTGGTATAAGCCGGGGCGCCTTCCCGCCTGAAAGAACCAAGCCGCTCGTCCGTAAAGGTACAGTCCTCACAGACAACGATATTCCGCACCCCCGCGCAGGCAAGGAGGCGGATGTTGGCCGCCTGGAGGTCCAGGAAAAATTTCCCCCCGGATTCGACAACCGCCGGTCCCAGGGGAAGCGCCCCCGGAGAGTCCCCTTCCAGGCCGCCGAATTCCGCCCCGAAGACACGGGCCCGCTCGCCGTCTACCTGGTAACAGCAGCGGCGTATGCAGGGGCCAAGCACGGCGGCCACGTCTTCCGGGTGGGAGCGCCAGCGCTCCTCCATAAGGCGGAGGGCTTTAAGGGCTATACCCGTACCTTTCCAGCCGGAATGGACCAGGGCTAAACCGCCATTCCTCGTGTCATACAGGAACACCGGAAGGCAGTCCGCCACGGTTACCGAAAGGATCACCTCCCTGTCGCGGCTTATGAGGCCGTCCGCCCGGGGGCCTGAGTTCCGGGTATCCCGGTCAACCTCAAGCACATCCCGTGAATGAACCTGGGTACAGGCGAAAACCCGCTCCGGGTCTAGGCCCAGGGACCGGAAGAACGCAAGCCGGGCGGGACCGTTCGTTCCTTCCGAATATAACATATTCCCTGCGGAACGGGAAGAAATGAGGGCAGAAACGCCGGGAATTGCTTTGCCTTCAAAAATAAAAGGAAAACGGGCGTAATCCGGCGAAGGCGAAAAATCAAGCGTAAAAAAGTCAAGATTCATTGTTATCTTCCGTCTCCATAAACTTGATTTCATCCAGGAGTCCCAGAGCGGTTCGGGCGTTTTGCGCCGCCATGGAAAGACTTTCCGTAAAGGCGGTCCCGCTGCCCGCCAATTTGGAAAAATTGATCAGGGTGTCATACTTACTTACCGGCTCTTTTTTCATGATTCCGTTCAAAACGTTAATCATGGTGATAAGGGCGGTTTTACCCTGCTCTATAATTTGAATCGCCGCCAGGCTAACCTCCTCGATACTATTCTGTACCTTCTTCCGTTTAAGCGTCAGACGTATAAGTTCTTCCCGGGCCGCCGTATACCGCAGACCAAAATCCCCGGAGGGGGAAATCCGGTAATCAAACCGATCTACGGCTTCTTCAAGCTTGTTCAACTCGTTATAGCTGGAAGAAAAATCAAGCTGATTATCCCGGTTATAGAATTCGCCGTTGATCAGGATGGTGTTCAGGACGGCGGTATTATCCCTGGTAAAGACTACAGCATGGTATGTTCTAAGGAAGGAGAGGCTGAGGGCTTCTTTTACCGGAATTCCACCGGGATTGGTTTCAGTCTCCACATTTTCCAGGAGTTTCAGGTTAATATCTCCCAAAAAAAACCGGAACGACTCCTGCAATTTTCGGGAACGGGTCATTCGCAGATACCGGGTAAACCGATCTTTAATCAAATGTTTCCAATGCTCCCGGTATATGGCAAGCCAATCCTCACCGCCGCTTATTAAAACGGGAGACAGGGACAGATCCCGGGAGGCGCAGCGGACTATAAGGGTCAGAGGCGTTGTCTGATTGAACTTCCTGATAGCCGCAAGGGAACTTTCCGCCCTGGCAAGGAGTTTTCTGATCTCCGCATTGGCGTCAAATCCCGGTTCCTTCATCTTTTCCTGTAGCATAAAGACAAAAAGGGTTTCAAAAAGGGACATGGACGGGATTTTCTTAAAGGAAAAAAGAATATTATTCAGATTGGCCAGCAATTCCCTGACGGTTAAAGCTGAACAGGTCACCCCCCCTGCGGAAGGATCCTGGCTAAACGCCATAATCACCCGGTCAAAGGGAAAGGAAGCAAGCTGTTTTAAACAATACAGGAACCGGATGTCCTCGTACATGACTGTCCGCTGATCTTCTTTTATCAAGTCTATGGTGTCTTCCATTTTTCGGCAGGCGATACGGTGTAATTCCATAAGGCTCATTTCGGGATTTTTTTCTATAAGCGTAAGGGGATCCGTTTCCAGAACCAGCCTGTTATGAATGTTTTCCATTTCAAGGGAACCCAAAAACGTATAAAACGCCCCCCGGTCCCGGCTGACACTGACATCCAGGGCGCTAAAAAAAAACCGGGCGCTCTCTTTTAAATCAATCAGTTCCCTGTAAAACCCGGGAAGCAGCAAAGTCCTGGAATAGTCGTAAATTCCCGGCGCATGGGCGGCGATAATCCAGCCCAATTTGGCGATTTTCCGATCCCGGTAGAGTGTAAGGGGAGGCTTTGCGGAAAAAAAACTCAGGATAAAAAAGACGACATGATAGTACCACGGCAGCCGGACATACTCCTGCTCCACCTCAATGCCGGGGATTTCTTTATTCGCCACATACAGGGGATCCTGGTTTAAGGTAAACTGATTTCTGATCCTTTGCAGGAGGCTTTCTCGTTCTCCGGGGGACATCTCCCGGACCAGCCGCTTAAAAATATCGTTACCATCCATTAAGCCTTCTCTTTGGGTCTTAGCTTTGCCGGCGCCATGCCTGAATCTTAAATAGAGTCTGTCTATAATGTAGACACATTATAGACAGACTACCTTAAAGTCTGTATTTTCGTAACCTTTAGGTGAGAAAATGCAAGGTCTGTCCACAAAGTAACCGACTTTGTGGACAGACACTAAATAATAGAGGCTGTTCCAAAACTTCAGTTTTTGGAACAGTTTCCTTGGATTTACCGGAAAAACCGGGTTTTTGACCGGGTTTTCCAAGAGCCTACGGCTCAATACACACAACTTTTAGCCCCCAGGGACAGCCATGCTCGACAGCATACCTAAAATTCGCATATTTTACCGTTTTTCTTCAGATTGTTATAACCGACCGTTCAAATCAACGCAATAGGGTACTTGGACAGCAATTTTACATTTAGAAAAATGTGCTAAAATGGGGCATGGGATGGGGAATACTCAAGCCGCAATTGCGCGATTTTGACGAGATTGGTGAGCGGAATGACCGTGAGATTCAGCCCCAGCGGTGGGAAAATGACCTCAAATACGACTATGCGGATGGCTATCAAGAGTGGCTGCGGCGCCGGACTTTAGCCCGCTTTTCTTTCAACACCCTTCAATGCTGAACTTTCAACAGAAACTCAAGCGGAAATTTAACCGGAGTAATGCCTAAGGAACTGTGCTAAAATGCACAGCTTTTCTGCACAGTTCCTAAGTCGAATTTCGGTACGGTGCCGGATGTCCGGGAAATCCCGATCAACAATCAAATCACCCGGCTTCTGGGCAATGCGGAGCCGGCCTGGTTTGCCGAAACTTTTAACAACAACCTCACGCGGGCGGAACAGTACGGGGCGCTGGAAGAGTACCGGGTACTGGACGGCGGGGTGTGGTAATACTCATCGAAAAACATCCGTTGCGAACATTAGAGTTGTTTAGAAACTTCAGTTTCTAAACAACTTCCGCTAAAAAACGCGGTTTTGTCGAACCAAAGGTTCGCAGGCTTTAGCCTGAAAACCGCAAGACTTGTGAGACAACCAACCGGGTTATCGAATAAGTCTATTGTCTGCACAATAGCAAGGAAGGAGAAACGGCATATTACCATCGCATGGGAGCGGGGGCGGTGGTGAAACCGGAGGGGCAGCGTGGTGGCGCCCCTAGAGGGGAATATCCGGTTACTTGTTGAATGTGGGATAGCGCGGAGAGAGATAGAGTTCGAGCACCATAATATACTGAAGAACCGGGAACAACCAGGAACACAATGTGGAAACGAAGTTTCTCACCGGGCACGGGAAGAACCATGTAAGTGAGATATATGCGGTACTGAATCAGCGGGGATTTTTAATGCACGAGCAGAATCTGGAGGAGGAGGAGGAATAACAGAAAACCTGGGCCTGAACTTGTAAAAAATTTTGTGTAAACGGCTATATTACAACCGATTCAATCCAACTCCACGGGCTGCCGGTCCGGAAAGGGGTTAGGGCATAAAAACGGCCCCTCGCGGGGCCGGTTACAGGAGGGAGGCTAAAAGCCTCATGGTTTCAGCTTTTTTTGTAAATGAAAAAACCTGCCGTAGCGCCTGCCACGCCGCTTATCATCAGAATAATAGGCCGGGCATAACCATCGGCAATCTTATTGGTTCCCAAAAGCTTATTCACTCCACTGGCAAGCCTGCCCCCCACAGATTGCCTGAATTCCACAAACTGCCAGATTCCTATTACCAACACTACCACTCCTGCGGCGAGCAGGACGATCCCGGCAATTTGCGGGAACTTTAAACCGCGTTTTCCCATATCTTCTCCTTAATAAAGCCTTTTTACTATTCTTCCCGGATTACCGCTTCCTTAAAGCCGGCGTTTCCGAGCTTTTCAGCGATAGATTTTACATTTTCCGCCTTGATTCCCGCAAGTACCACGCGGTAGATTTCGCCGCTCCGTTCATACGCCGGATTCAAACCTGCGTTTTTCAGCCTGTCAAAGGCGTCCACCGCATAACGGGGTATCTTGTAAGCCCCGATCTGGATGCGGTAACTCTTGCCGGTCTCCGCCGGGGGGATGCCCGGTTTGATTTCCGCAGGGGGGAGGGTAGGTTGAACCGCCGCGGCGGGCCTGGAAACAGGCTCGTTCCGCACCGGCGCCGCTTCCGCCGGCGTCTGGTTCTGCCGTACCGGAACAGTCCGTCCGGGGGCCGCCTGAACAGGTTGGCTGGTAAAGGCGTCCGCCACGACCGGCGCCGGGGTCTCGGATACCGAAACCGCAGCCGGCGTGGGCGCCGAAGCCGGGGGCGTAACCGCTGTGGCGCTGGACGGAACAGGAAGTTCCCGGCTTTCCAACCCTTGAGCGGGGTACTGACGACCCGCCGAAGGCCGGGAAGCGGCGCTTGCCCGGGGAACCGGCGCCGCCGGAGGAGTCAAGATTTCCTGTGACGGAGGCCGGAGCGGCCTGCCGTTATCCATGGGCAGGGCAATGGCTTCAAGGCTTTCCACCACCACCGGCGCGGTACCGGTAGAAATTATATCCAACTGTTCCGCCGCCCCCTGTGAAAGGTCAATGATCCGGGCGGACACAAAGGGTCCCCGGTCATTCACCCGCACAACAACAGATTTGTTGTTGTTTTTATTCGTTACCTTCAGCATAGTCCCAAAAGGAAGAGTCGGATGAGCCGCGGTTAGCTGGCTGGGAGTAAAAATTTCCCCCGAAGCGGTAGGCCGCCCCCCGAATTCAACCCCGTACCAGGATGCAACCCCTTCCTGGGTGAAAATGCCGAACTGACTGTTCGGGGCTTGAGCGCCGCATATTCCCGCCAAACCCAAGCCGACTAACAACAAAACAACATTCCTTTTCATATTCCACTTATCGGCAGCTAAAGCTGAAGTAGTGAGGAATTAGGAGCAAGAAATAAAAATTTCCTGCCCTTAAATGTTTTTGTTCCCTATTTCTTTGATTTTTTGAATTTCGTCCCGTATGACCGCTGCCTGCTCGAATTCCAGGTTTTTCGCGTGTTCCAACATTTCGGCGTTCAGGGCGGTCAGAAGCTGCTTGCGTTGGGCGGGGACAAGGACATTGTAGGATTTTTTGAGAACCTCTATGGAAGTGGCGGCGGCGCCCTGTTCTTCCTCGGCGTGACGGGTCAGAATGTCGGCGATGGCTTTCTTTACCGTGGTGGGGGTAATGCCGTGTTCCTTGTTGTAGGCCATTTGTACGGTCCGGCGGTGTTCGGTCTCGGCTATGGCTGCCCGCATGGCGTCGCTTTCCCGGTCGGCGTACATGATCACCTTGCCTGCGGCGTTCCGGGCAGCCCGGCCTATGATCTGGACGAGGCTTGTCAGAGAACGCAGAAACCCGATTTTATCCGCGTCCAGGATGGCGATGAACGAGACTTCGGGCAGATCAATGCCTTCCCGGAGGAGGTTGATTCCTACAAGAATGTCGAAATCTCCCTGGCGGAGTTGGGTGAGGATTTCCACCCGTTCTATGGTTTCCACCTCGCTGTGTATGTACCGTACCTTGAGGCCCAGGCCGGAAAGGTAGTCTGTAAGGTCTTCGGCCATTTTTTTTGTCAGGGTGAGGATGAGGGACCGTTCCCTCGCGTCAATGCGGCGGCGTACTTCGGCGTAAATATCCTCCATCTGGCCTTCCGAAGGGCGTACCTCGATTTCCGGGTCCAGGAGGCCCGTGGGCCTGATGAGTTGCCGGACCACCCGTTTGGACAGCTCCGTTTCGGTCTTGCCCGGAGTGGCGGACACGTAGATGGTCTTGTCCAGCCGCTCCACGAACTCATCGTACCGCAGGGGCCGGTTGTCCAGGGCACAGGGAAGCCGGAAGCCGTAATCCACAAGGCTCGTCTTGCGGCTCCGGTCCCCGGCGTACATGGCCCCTATCTGGGGGAGGGTTACATGGCTTTCGTCTATAAAGGTCAGATGTTTTTTTGGGAAGTAGTCGATTAAGGTGTCCGGGGGATCGCCGGGTTTCCGTCCGGCCAGGGGGGCGGAATAGTTTTCTATGCCCGGACAGTAGCCCATTTCGGTAAGCATCTCGATATCGTATTCGACCCGGGTCTTGAGGCGTTCGGCCTCAAGCTGCTTCCCGTTGCTTTTAAGAAATTCGTACCGTCCGGCCAATTCGTCCTTAACGCTTGCCAGGGCGTTGTGAATCATGTCGGCAGGCATGACGAACTGTTTGGCAGGGTAGATCATAGCCCGGTCCAGTTCCTCCAGGACTTCTCCGGAAACGGGATTGAAGCGCCTGATCCGTTCCACCGTATTCCAGTCCATGTCCACCCGGTAGGCGTCTTCCAGATAGGCGGGAAATATCTCCAGGGTATCCCCCCGGCGGCGGAAACGGCCGCGTTCCAAAACCGCGTCGTTCCGTTCGTACTGAAGTTCCACAAAGCGGCGGATCAAAACGTCCACATCGACTGTGTCTCCCCGGGCGAAGGCGGCGGTCATCTTCCTGTAAACTTCCGGAGTTGCCAGGCCGTAGATACAGGACACGGTGGCCACGATGATCACGTCTTCCCGCTCCATAAGGCTCCGGGTGGCCGACAGACGGAGCCGCTCAATCTCTTCATTTATTGAAGCGTCTTTTTCTATATAAAGGTCCCGGCTGGCAACATAGGCCTCGGGCTGGTAATAATCGTAATAGGAGACGAAGTATTCCACCGCGTTATGGGGGAAGAAGCCTTTGAACTCCCGGTAAAGCTGGGCCGCCAGGGTTTTGTTGTGGCTCACGATGAGAGTGGGCAATTGGACCGCTTCTATGATTTTCGCCATAGTAAAGGTTTTGCCGGAACCTGTAACCCCCTGGAGGGTCTGATGCTGATCGCCGGAGCGTATTCCGGCGGACAGGGCGGCGATGGCCTCACCCTGATCCCCTGCGGGACAGAAGGGGGAGACAACTTCAAAGGGGCGCATAGAGGTATTATGCGTCCTATAGCGTACAAAGGCAAGGGATCGCGTTGCCTCAACAGGATACACATAGAAATTTTAACCCGGAGATATACAGAGGAACACGGAGTTTTTATTACAAACTCATGTTATGCAGGAAGAATAATATGAACCACGAACCGCACGAACTTTTGAGGTTAAATCCATAGTTTGTTCGTGAAGTTCACGGTCAAATTTCTTTAATTTTGGCTCCCGTGCGTAAGGTGAGTTACAAAATCCCGCCATTCCGCCTTCCCCGCGGATATGACCAGGCTGACGATAGACGCTCCATATTATCACTCAATAACGGTTACCCTGTATGCACGGTAACGGGGAGCGTTATCCCTTTTGCTCCGTTCTTCGTCTTCTTCCTGCTGATATTTTACCTTTACACCCGGTTGAAGTTCCGCGAAATCCCGGTTGGTAACGGAACTGTAGTGGAAAAACAAATTGTTGTTTGCCTCATCCTTTATGAAGCCAAATCCGTTAGGATTAATGCTGAAAATCGAAGAAACATATTCCGGTGAGTGTCCGGCAGTTATTTCGCCCTCAGAATTATTGTCATCCGCACTATTCGATAGAGATTGATTTCTGTCATTGTTTTTGTCGGGGACAAACAGGTTCTTAATATAGATACTGTTGTTTTGTTCGATTCTATGATACATGGGCACGGGGTAAAAAACTTCGTCAAGAAGCTGTCGGGAAGTTTTTGTTTCTCCGGGTTTGCCATTTTCGTTCAGAAAGGTAAAGTCCCAACAGATGAGCATAACTTGTGTTCCCACGGTATGCAGTTTGCGGACCAGCGGAACATAATCGCCGTCTCCGGCCACCAATACAAGAATATCAAAATGTTTGTAAATGGCAAGTTCATAGGCTTCAAGGGCAAGCCATACGTCAATCCCCTTTTCCTGGGCGGTATTATTCTCGCCGTACATCAGGGGCAGGTAATGACTCACGATATTTTCGCGCATAAGAATATCTTCAAAGATGCGTTCGCTCTGAATTTTTTCTCCCAGATCTTTTACTGAGGATCTGCCTTTAAAATAATGGGCGTCAATAATCTGGCACTGCCTGATATCTGTCTTTGTAAGAACAGAAATTTCATTCCTGATAAATTCATGCAACCCGTTGATGCTTATCCTGGATTTTTTCGTATGTTCATATTTGTAATAATTACTGACTTTGTAAAAGTAATATCCGTCATAAAATATTCCTATCCGCAATACGTCCAATATGTTTTTATTCATCATACACATCATTCTAGTATGATTTCTATATAGATATCAAGTATACGAATCGCCTGATAATTTTTCCAGCCGAAAACAGGGGGTGAAGCCACCCGCTGTTAGTAAAGGAGGATTTTAAGGAATGTAACGGACCCGGCAGCCAACCTGGTATTTCAACATTTGCTAACAGCTCCGGGTATCTTGATTAGGTTAAAAGCAATGCTATACAATATTCTTGTATAGAGGAGGAATATTTGAGATGAGAGGGAAGACCTATCGGGTACATTTAACGAAGGATGAAGAAAAGCGGTTGAACGATATAGTAAACAAGGGAGGCCATTCGGCACACCATGTAAGGCGGGCCCATATATTACTCCTGTTGAACGAGGAAGCGCAGGGGGAGGGGAAACCGGTACCGGCCCAAAGCGAAATAGCCCGTCAGTGCGGATGCAATACTGCCGTGGTGTATACGGTAAGTAAGCAATACGTGGAAGAAGGGATAGAACGGGTATTAAACCGGAAAAAGCGGGAAAGTCCACCGGTACCGGCGAAGGTGACCGGAGAGATAGAGGCAAAACTTATCGCGTTAAGCTGCGGAGAACCGCCTAAGGGATATAGTCGATGGACATTGCGATTGTTGGAAGAAAAGAGCAAGATAGCATTAGGGATAGAACTTTCAGACACCACGATACGGTCGGTGTTAAAAAAATATGAGTTCGATGGAATACTAAGGAACCATGCAGAAATAACATGACCGTTTGGTCATGTTATTTCCTAAGGGGCCGCGAAAGAACGCTAATTTTCACGAATTATTAGCAAAATGAGGGCTTTTTCAAGACCTCGGTGTATCCGTGGATATTATTTTTTGTTTTTTAGTGTAATCAGCCCACTAGCTTTTAAGAAAAAAACAGGTTATATTAAGAATATGTTGATGATACAGAGCAGGCTGAAGTTTCTGACGGGCTTGGCGTTCCTTCTTTTGTTAATGGCGCCGTTAATTTCCTGTAATTGGACGCCTCTTTTAAGCAAAAATATGGCGGAAGATCCGGACAATCCGGTAAATATTCCGGATTACGAAGGCCGGGAAACCAGGACATTTTCCGCCCTGAATACGGAAACCAATAAGCGATATACCGTGAACGCGGTTCACCTGGCGGAAAATGACTACTGCATCGTTTATGGGGATCCGAGCGCCGGTATATCCTTTGAAACGGCCAAAAATATTGCCTCCGGGTTTGAGGACGGCGTTTATCCGGTTATAACGGATGCTTTTGGGGATTTTCGGGAACATCTGGGTGATAAAAATTTCGGCCAGTACGCCAAACTCACCCTTCTCCTGATGGATATTAAGGACGGGTATAACTCCACAACGAATTCCTCTTATATTGCGGGGTATTTTTATCCGGGGGATATGTACAACAAGAAAACGCTTTCCTATTCCAATGAAACGGCTCTCCTCTACATGGATATTAGCCCCGGTAACCCTAAAGGCGATGAGTTTTTAAGCGTCGTTGCCCATGAATTTCAGCATTTGATCAATTTTTCTATCCGTATGAAGCAGCAGGACGGCGGTCTGAAAGTCAAACCCCAGAACACCTGGATAGACGAGGGATTGGCGTCGGCGGCGGAATATCTCTACGGCAAGAAGCAGATCCAAAACAAGATTGACTACTTTAATGATGACAAGGGGAATGACTTTTCCGGGGGAGATACTTTTCTTACCTGGGACAGCCAATATGAAGATTATTGTACGGTTTATTTGTTCTTCCAATGGCTCAGAATTCAGGCGGATGGAAAGCAGGAAATCTACAAGGATATTATTAACTCGAAGCATTTGGATTACCGGGCGGTGACCGGGGCGGCGGCGAAGCATATAGACGGACAGTTTGACGATTGGGAGACTTTGCTGAGTTATTGGCTTTTGGCGAACCATGTTAACGCCGCAGAGGGGGCCTTGGGATACAATGGGGAAATTACCACCAAAATTCGGGCTATCACCGGCAAGCGCGTTTCCCTGGCCCCCGGCGAAGGAGTGTTCAGTTACCTGGACGGTAATGGCTTTACCCCCAGCGATCAACCCATAGGGTCTCATATCCGGTATCTTGGGGTAACCCAGGCCGGGGAACTTATCAGTGCTACGGGAGGCGTTTTCCCTTCCGGAAAGACAGGCCGGATACTCACCTTTAACGCCAATACGGAGTCCAAAGCACGGAGTACCCAGACCGACAGCAAATGGAGCCAGGAAGTCGCCGGCATCTCCGAGACCGGGTATCTTACCGGCAACGCGAAGCCGCTGCCCCGGACGGTTGAAGGAGCGCGGCAGGCCGCGTCCGCCCAGGGTCCCTATCCCATTGATATTCCTCCGTCTTTCTTTTTGGAATAGCGCCATCAGGCCCTGGTTTTCTTTTCTCATATATTTTGGTTATAATAACTGAAATAGAGAGGCTTTCCCAAAACTTCAGTTTTGGGAAGGCAACTTTGAAATTTGCGGTTTTGTCGAACCTTTGGTTCGCAGGCTGAAAGCCTGAAAAACTGCAAAAGTCTGTCCCCTCGAACCGGAGGTTTGCACCGTGCGTGTTAACGCACAGTCAATTAGTTTTGGGACAGGCTCCAGTGTCTTTAAGCGGAGTATACGTTGTTTCTCAAAAATCTTGAAATTTTGGGTTTTAAGTCCTTTGCCGACCGTACCCGTGTGGAATTTGCCGAGGGGATCACCGCTCTTTTGGGGCCCAACGGCTGCGGCAAGTCCAATGTGGTGGACGCCATCAAGTGGGTGCTGGGCGAGCAGGCGTCCAGGGCCATGCGGGCCGAAAAAATGGAGGACGTTATTTTTAACGGGACAGAAAACCGCAAGCCCGTGAATGTGGCGGAAGTTACCCTGACCCTGGCCAATGAATCCGGGCTTCTTCCTATGGATGTGCCGGAGATACAGATTAAACGGCGGCTCTTCCGGTCCGGCGAGAGCGAATACTTTATCAATTCCACGGCGGTTAAGCTCAAGGAAATCCGGGAACTTTTCTGGGATACGGGGGTGGGGAAGGCCGCCTATTCGGTGATGGAACAGGGAAAAATCGATCAGATACTGTCGTCCAAGCCCGACGAGCGGCGTTACCTCTTTGAGGAAGCGGCGGGGATTACCCGCTTCAAGGTAAAAAGCGCGGAGGCGGAACGGAAGCTCCTCAAAACCGAGGAAAATATGCGCCAGGTGGAGGGCATACTCGGAGAGGTCAAGCGGTCCTACGACACGCTCAAGGTGCAGGCGGACAAGACCTTGCAATACCGCAGCCTGAGGGACGAAATATTTCATTTTGAATTGGACATACAGCTTCTGCGCCTCAAGCAGTTCAAGTACGATTTGGACGAAAGGACTGCGGAACTCCACAAGCGGACCTCGGAACGGGATTCCATCAAGGCGGAGATGGACAGCATCAATAAATCCCTGGAAGAGAACATGGATGTGGTCAACTCGATGGAAGAAAAGCTCATCGAGTACCAGAAGAACATCTACGGCCTTGCGGTGGAGAAGAACGCCAGGGAAAAGGAAGCGAAGCTTCTGGCGGAACAGCGGACGGAGACCAGGGCGGCGATACAGCAAAACGAAGGCCGGGAACGGGCGGTTTCCGTCAAAATCGGGGAGCTGGTCGAAGATGCCGAGGAACAGGATGGTGTGGTCCGGGACCTTCAAAAGAAAGCCCACGATATCGAAGACAACATCCGTTCATTTGAGGAGAACATACATTTGGCCGCTTCCCGCATTGACGAAAACAACGCGGGCATACGCAAGGCCGAAGAAGAGATACGGAGTTTGGAGAAGGAAAGGGCGGGACACGAAAAAGACCTGGAGGCCATCACCGACGACATTGTGGCGGCCCTGGATGCGGGCCTGCGGGAGGCGGGTTATTCCGCATCCGAGCGCCGGAACTCAGAAGCGGCTATGGACAATACCCTGGGCCTGCTCCGTACCCTGCTTTCCGGACGGGAAGCCTTGCTCCGGGATCTGACCGCCGCGGCGGAACGCTCTGTTTCCGGCGGACCTGCCCCTTCCGGTCAGGAACTGGAACACATAGCCCGGAGCCTTGCCGGGGCTCTGGCGGAAGCCGCAGCCCATGTGGAGAACGCCCGTTCCCTGTTTGCCGCCTATCGTAAGAGTACCCCCGCTTTCCTGGACGATTTTCTTGCCCCCGAAGGCATCATCACCAAAAAGCGGAACCTGGATGCGGGGATCCGCGCCGCCAAGGAAGGGGTAATCCGGCGGCAGGAACGTATTGCCGCCTTCCGCCACGACACGGAGGACCTCAACCGCAAGATCGCCGAATACCGGGGAACCCTGGAAGAACTACGGGTAAGCCGGGCCCGGCTCATTGCCCAGGCTCAGGCCGCCGAAGAACAGGCAAAGCTTATCAGGCGGGAACTTGCGGGGCAGGAGTCCCTCCTCAAGACCATACAGGACGAACTTTTCCTGAGCCGCAAGCGGTTTGAGGAGATTGAGGAACGCATCGCTGATACCGAATCGGATATTGCCGAAATAGAAAGGAAAGGCATACAGCTTACCGAAGAACTGGAAAAACTTGAAAAGGACATAGCCCGGCGGAACGGCGACGTAGCGGGGAAGCAGGAGATCATCAAGAAACGTATGGCCGATTTGGTCAAGGTGCAGGAAAAACTGGAAAAGACCCACCTTGAGCTGGTACAGTCAGAGACGGAAATTAAAAACATTCAGGACAACTTCAGGGAGACCCATTCCAGGGATTTGCTGGAGTTTGAGGAACGCATTTTTACTATCACTACGCCGGCGGCGGAACTGCGGGAGAAACTCGCCGGGGCCAGGGGCAAACTGCGGGAACTGGGATCGGTGAACCTTATGGCGCCGGAGGAATTTGCCGAAGCCAGGGAACGGTACGACTTTCTGTCCGGGCAGCTTGCGGACCTGACCAAGGCGCGGGACGATCTCGAAAAAATCACCAAGGAGATCCGGGCGGAATCCCAGGAGCTTTTTACGGCTACCTACAACAAAATAAAAAAGAATTTTCACAATTTGTTCCGCCGTCTCTTTGGGGGAGGGCAGGCGAAGCTCCAGCTTCAGGATCAATTCCACGTATTGGAAACGGGCATAGAGATCTACGCCCAGCCGCCGGGGAAGAAGCTGGAAAACATTAACCTCCTTTCCGGGGGCGAGAAATCCATGACCGCTGTGGCCCTCCTCTTCGCCACCTATATGGTCAAGCCGTCTCCCTTCTGCCTTCTTGACGAGATAGACGCCGCCCTGGACGAGCAGAACGTGGGCCGCTTTGTCCAGCTTCTGCGGGAGTTCAACCGTATGAGCCAATTCATCATCATCACCCACAACAAGAAAACGGTTACCGGCGCAGGAACGCTGTTGGGAGTGACCATGGAGGAATCCGGGGTGACCAAGGTTATCTCGGTACGGCTTGAAAACGAATCCGGGCCGCCGGAACCTATCCCCGGTTCTGCCTCTTACGAAGATGAAGACGTTGAATACGAGGAAGGCCAGGAACTCCCCGTGGGCGTGAACGATCCGTCCCTGGTAAGCGCGGAAGCGCTCAGGCCCATACGCAGCGGGTTAAGGCCCGCCGGGGCGTCTATTGCAGCCGGAACAGCCGATGACGCAGGGACAGAAACCATGAATGCCATGGTGGAAACCGCCGCCCTTGCCGCCGGTGCGGAGCCGCAGTAAAAACACCAAATCTAAGGTTGTTGGTTTAAAACTGAAGTTTTGAAACAGCTTCCAATACAAACAGGATTTTTATCATGAAAACAGTTATTTTGACGTTGTTTGCAGTTGACTCGATCTTCCAGCTTGTTTCCATATTTGCCAATTGGGAATGGCCCAGGCGCATTTCAAAAGCGCTGTTGCTGCCCCTTCTTGTGGGGTATTATTTTATTGGGGCGGAACATTTTCTGTTCACCGTAGTCCTTGCGGGGATCTTCGGCTGGATAGGGGACATCTTTCTTATTCAAGCCGGCAGTATTAAGCTCTTCATCCTTGGGCTCCTGAGTTTTCTCCTTGGGCACCTCTGTTATATTCGATCGCTGCTGTATTTTATCGGGAACATCGAACCTGTGGCGCCGATAGCCGCCGTCATTGTTGTGGTTCCCCTGGGATTCATCCTCTTCCGCATTATACGCCCCGAGAAGGCCGTCATTCTGCCTCTGGTCGTTTACGGCGGTGTTTTGATGGGTATGGCGATCGCCACGTTCTGTCTTATGCTTTCGCGTGGGGATATTCTGGGCGTGGTGTTTTTTACCGGGGGCGTCTTCTTTTTGGCATCGGATACTATTCTGGGATATGGCCGCTTCAGGGAAGGTGCGCATATCAATAATGCGGCGGTGATGATTACGTATATAACAGCCCAGGCTTGCCTGCTTCTGGCCCTGACCTGGGTATAAAGTCACTATTGATAAATTTTATAAGCGCTTCGCAGTCTACCGGTTTTCCTATGCGACCGTTCATGCCGGCTTCCAGACAGCGGGAAACCACGTCATCGCCGGTGTCAGCAGTGATGGCGATAATGGGAGGCACTGCGCCCGGTTTTGCCGTAGCGATCATACACCGGGTTGTTTCAAAACCATCCATGCCGGGCATATGCAGATCCATGAGCACCAGATCGTAGGTGTTTTTACGGAACAGTTCTATTGCTTCTTCGCCGTTCCCAGCACCATCAAGGACGGCATTTGTGTCCTCCAGTATGGCGAAGATGATCTCTCGGTTAATTTCCACATCGTCTACGACAAGAATATGTTTTCCGGCAAGAGACGCTGTTCCGTTTCCACCGCCGGTCTCAGGCCCGGAAACATCTCTGTCCGGATGGACTATGACCGTACATATAAACCGGGATCCCTTGCCGCTTTCAGACTCAACTTCAATAGTACCGTGCATCATTTCCACGATATTTTTTACAAGAGAAAGGCCCATGCCAGTACCGCCGTAACTACGGGTTATGCTGTTATCTTCCTGTTCAAAGCTGTCCCAAAGGCGCGCCTTCTGTTCATCGGGAATACCTATGCCCGTATCTTTTACTTCAAAGCGGACAACGCAGCCGCCTTCTTTATCATCCTGGCGTTTTGCGGAAAAATGTATGGAACCTCCGGCGGGGGTAAATGTTATCGCGTTGATAAGCAAGTTGAACAGAACCTGCCTGAGCCGGCGTTCATCCGCGATAAGCGAGACAGGAATGGCAGGATCAATATCGGTGGTGAATTTTTGCTTTTTCCCTTCGGCCTTGGCTGCAATATCGGCAATAAGCTGTTCAATCATATCAGAGAAGTAGAATTTATGCGGCGCAAGTTCAAAGAGGCCGGTATCAATTTTCGCCATATCCAGAATATTGTCGATAAGCCCCAGGAGGTGCCTGGAGGATTCATCAATCTTGTCGAGACAATAATTTTTGCGGTCTTCGGTTTCCACTGTTCTGGCAATTGTTGTCATTCCCATGATGGCATTCATGGGAGTGCGCATTTCGTGGCTCATGCGGCTGATAAAACCGCTCTTGGCTTTATTGTAGTATTCCGCCTGGGCTAAAGCCCGTTCCGCTTCGTCCTTGACTTCAACAAGCCTGCGCTGCATATATTTAAGATCGGTGGTATCCTGAGCCGTAATGCCGAAACCTGCTTCTCCATTGTGCAATAACGCCGTAAAGACCGAGAACGAGAAAAGCCTGATTTCACCATCTTTACGTGTAACTTCCATTTCAAAATTGACAGCCTTTTCCTTGCTGCATGGAAGGAATTCTTCCTGTAGACGGCGGCTATTTTCCGGGCCGAGAAAGAGGGCAAGACCTTCTTTGCAAATATCTTCTTTTGTGTATCCGGAGAGAAAAGAAGCGGCAGGATTGATATACGCGATCTTTCCGTTAGCATCAAGATAAAGTACAAACAGCGGGGAACTTTCGACGATGGAAGACATCCTGATAAGATCATCAGATATCATATGCATCAGGGCGATTTTTTTTATCTGTGTATTAATTCTTGCCTTGACTACAATCGGCTTGAAGGGCTTGGTGATGTAATCCGCAGCGCCAAGGGCGAACCCTTTTTCTTCGTCATCCGGGTTGGTCAGTCCGGTGATGAATATTACCGAGATGTCTGCGGTGTTTTCCGATTCAGTTAATTTACTGAGTACCTCAAATCCATTTATATCCGGCATAATAATATCAAGGAGAACCAGATCGGGTTTATTTTTTGCTATAAGCTGAAGCGCCTGTTCTCCTGTTTTTGCTGTCTGGATTAAATAATCATCCGATAAAATCCGGTTGAGTACAACCAAATTTGCTTTTTCATCATCAACAAGAAGGATGGTGTACTTTTTGCCGATATTCACGGATTTTCTACCTCTAAATTTTTTACAATTTTTTCAAGAACTATGGCTGCTTCTCCAAAATCAAAATCTTCAATGAGTTTTAAAAATGTCTTAGAGTCTTCTCCCACAGGCGCAAGAATTTCCTGTATATCATCTCTCAGCTCAAAGACAGATGTACTGGAAATTTTTAAAAGGGGCATCAGTTTTTCTGTTAAGGCTAAAATTTTTGTTTTATCGGGGGCATCCTCCGGCGGGGAGGCTTTAGCTGTCTGAACCTCGTCGGCGTTATCCAAGGGCTGTTGTTTCAGTATTTGTCCGAGTTTGACTATTACGGCGCTGAATTCCACTTTGAGTTTGTCCATTTCATCATTGGAAAGAATCTGTTCTCCGGACAGGACGGTTTCCGCTACCAGGGCCACCGCACTGAGTTGTTTTGCGCCAATCAGGGCGGAACTGCTCGTGAGGGTATGTGCCGTCAAGCGGGCTGATTTCAAATCCCCCATATCCATTGCAGTTTGTATTTTTTGAATGTCCTGCCGGTGGGTAGACGAAAAGTCTCTCAACAGCTCCATGTAGAGCGCTTCATCCCCGGCGGCATACAGCAAGCCGGTGTTTTTATCAATGAAGTTTTGATTGTCCGTTGAGGGGGAATAAACGCGATTCGTAGCAGCCTGCATGCTCTTGGATACCATGTTGGGAGGAAGCCATTTTGCGAGTATGCGGTTAAGCTCATTTACATCGATAGGCTTTGGAAGGAAATCATTCATTTTATTTTTAAAGAAAAGTTCCTTTGCCCCCGACACCGCGTTTGCTGTAAGGGCTATAATGGGAGAAAATTTGTACCAGCCGCCCAGGGCGCGTATGCGTCGGGTTGTCTCAAGGCCGTCCATCCCAGGCATCATGTGATCCATGAAAATAAGATGATACTCTTTCTGCTTTGCTTCTTTGATAGCATCGGGGCCGCTTCCTGCGGTATCGGCCTTGATATTGTGAGTTGCAAGGTATGCAACAGCTACTTTTATATTGACTAAACTGTCATCAACTACGAGTACGTTTACTCCTTCACTTGCGGTTATGCTGACGTCTACTTCTGTATTTTCGACTGCCAGAGCATCTCCTTTTTTGAGAGGCAGTAAGACTGTAAAGGTTGAGCCTTTTTTGTATTCGCTTTTTATGTCAATGCGACCATTCATCATTTCAGTCAGTCTCTTGGTAATTGGAAGTCCGAGGCCCGTTCCGGTGATGCCCCGGTTTTGACGGTTGTCAAGCTGTTCAAAACTGTCAAATATCCGGGCAATGTCTTCTTTTCTGATGCCTATCCCCGTATCTTCTATGATGAATGCAATATAGTTTGTATCGTTTTCATGAACGCTTTCCACCCGGAAGCATACGGTCCCTTCTTTGGTGTATTTAATAGCATTACTTAGCAGATTTGTTACAATCTGACGGATGCGTATATCATCTCCGTAAATGACAGAGGGGATATTGTTATCTATACTGAATTTGAAGTTTAGCCCCTTGCTCTGTGCGGTAAAGCGGTGCATCGAAACAATGTTATTGAGCAATTCTGACAGGTTGAAGTCGACCGGCAGAAGGTCCATTTTTCCGGCATCGATTTTTGAAAAATCAAGAATATCGTTGATAATCTGGAGAAGCGCCTTGGACATTTTTTTAATATCCGAAAAAAATTCTTTCTGCCGTTCATCCATGTTATCGGTACGTATAAGATCGCTCATGCCGATAATGGCGTTCATGGGAGTACGTATCTCGTGACTCATGGAAGCGAGAAACTGGGTTTTTGCATTGGCGGCGCTTTCTGTCCGTTTAATGTCATCTACGTTGAAGACCCCGCCTATCATAACTACAGGTTTTCCATCCTGCCATTCGACGGCAAGCCCCGCACTGAGGACCCAGAGGTATTCCCCGGTTATTTTATGCCTGATGCGGGCTTCGGAACGGTAATGATTCGTAACTCCGGAAAAATAATCGTCAATGTCCCGCAGATTGCGTTCGAGGTCTTCAGGATGAAGGATGTCTACCCACCTTGACGGAGGATACCTGGCAGTACGGTCGTCAAGCCCCAGGCTTTTGATCTCATCCATGTCGTAGCCGAATTGTTTTTCAAAATGTGAACTAAAGATAATACTATTGTTGGCGTCCGTTTCCCAGTAAGCGAATTTGGAAATGTTCGCCATAATGTCAAGGTGCTGTTTTTTCAGAAGTACTTCCTGTTCTGCTTTCCGCACTTCTTTTTCTTTTTCATACAGGGTCCGCAGGTCCCGAATATAGGTTGCAATACAGAATATACCGTTCCATTCAACGCGAATCATGATTGCTTCAACGGGCAGCTTCCCGCCGGAAGCGGTCAGGTACATCCACTCTGAATACCCGTATCCGGTCTTGAGCGCTTCCTGTATCCGCAGGCGTATTTCCATCAAGCTGTGTACCCCATCGGACTGTAATTCAGGCATATAGGTGTAATATCGTTCCAGAAACTCTTGCCTGGAGGGTACTTCAAAGAGATGGGGCGCTTCCGCGTTACAATCTATGGCGTTGCCCTGTTCGTCAATGAATACACAAGCCATAGGCATTGCATCCAGCATGACCCGTGTCCGCTCATTGGCTTTATGTATTCTTTTCTCATTTTCTTTGGTTTCGGTTATATTCTGGATATACATCGCAATATGCTGGGTATTCTGCCAACTAATCCGCACAAGGGACACTTCAGCCGGGAAAAATTTGCCTTTTGCCGTACAGTGGAGCCATTCAAATTTCAGCCCGCCCACAACCAGAGCTGTTTTGATGCGGTTCTCCGCTTCTGCCTTGCTGTTCATTCCGTTCGGCTGCACTTCGGGCATATAATAATTGTAAGAATGTTCCAGATAATCTTCTTTTGATTTTGCGCCAAACAGGGTTACTGCCGTGGAATTACAGTCATAAACATTACCAGCGGCGTCCATAAGAAGACAGGCTATAGGCATGGCGTTCAGCATGACCTTGGTGCGTTCTTCGGCCTGCCGCGCCTGTTCTTCCTGGGCTTTGTATGCCCTAAGATCCCTGCCGTAGAAGGCTATGCGGTATCCGCTCTTCCATGGCAGTTTTACCAGCGTTACTTCCAGAGGTAGTTCGCTTCCGTCTACGCGGTGGTGCAGCCATTCAAATATGACAAAACCGGTTCTAACGGCATTTTCAAAACACTCCCTGATCTTCTCATCACTGCGTCTGCCATCGGGCTGAAATTCCGGGCTGAACTTAAAAAAATCTCTTAGAAATTCCGTATTATACTCAAAACCATATAATTGCAGCGCTTCGGAATTACAGGTAAGTATATTGAATTGTTCATCGAACAGGATACATGCCAATGGAATACCATCCAGCATAAGGCTGTTATACTCTTCGGCTTCCTGCACCATGCGCTCATTTGCCTTTATTTCGGTTAAGTCCCGGGAATAAGTTGCCAGGCAGGATTTGTTTTTCCAGGGTACGCGGACAAACGTTGATTCCAGATAGTATGGTTTACCATCATTGGTCTGATACATCCATTCGAAAGTCACGCTGCCGGTTTCGTAAGCGGCGGCACCCATTTTGTATATCAATTTATCCGAAAGTGTGCCGTCGGGTTGGTATTTTGGCATTTTATCGTAGAAGGAAACGAGATCTTCTTTTGTCTGAGATCTGAAAAGGCGCAACGCTTCCTTGTTGCAGTCTATGAGGTTGTTGTGCCAATCCCACAGAGAACAGGCCAGGGGCGTTGCATCCAGCATGAGCCTGGTACGGGACTCTTCCTCGGCATTTTTGACGGCGGTGGTATCATAAAATATGCTGAAGACGCCGTCAAATTTTCCGTTTTCGTCGGTAAATGGAATTGAGCGTACCAGAAACATCCGCCGGCTGTTCAGTCCGGGAAAATTAATCAAAACTTCGTTTTCCGTCTGCTGACCAGTATTTTTAATGTACTCAAAATTTTCCCTTCTGGATCTGGCAAATTCTTCCTCTTCAAATGTACGGTACAGTTCTTCTATCTGCCATCCGTTTATGAGATCAAAGCTGTCAATATTCAGGAATTTCAGGAGCATATCGGTACAGTAGATAATGCGGGCGTTCCGATCAAAAAGCATAAAAATATTCGGCAGATTCTCCATGACCAGCTTCATGTATTTTTCGAGTTTTTGCTGTTCGCTGGTCCTTATGTTTTTAATTGTGTTTGATGTCTTGACAACTATATCAAGTTTCTCCAGGCCGTTTTGAAGCCTGCGTTTTTCACGCAAAAGCTGCTGGTTTTTTTTTTGAAGTTCTTCGGTATATTTAAGCAGTTCCCCGGAATCCAGGCTTTTCAGATCCGGAAAAATTTCCGCCGCCGGCTCATTCCGCAGTGTGGATTGATTTTGACCCGCAAATCCGTTTGTCTTGTTCATTAGGGTTTCCACCTCTCGTTTATTCGTACTAAGGGGATTAATACCCCGCCCTTCAGGGCGGTTCAAAAAAAGGTATTAAACCCCGAATATAAATACCTTATGAGAACAATATACCTCGTCCTGAAGAGCGAGGTATGTTGATTTCGCTAGAACGCGCATACGATGAATGTAAAATTATGGACATGGTTTACCAGTATATTTTCCGCATTTTCTACCGGACAGTACTCGCCGCCGGAATAACAAATTTGATACGGTATTTTATCGCCTATTATTTCCGCCGTTTTTTCCATTTCGGCATTTGGCCGGGGACTGAGAATCAATGCCCGGGAAAGGCAGGTATAAATGAGCGCACAAGAGTTCTTGTCCGCCAAAAGCTGTGTCAGCGTGTCTTCGGCGGTTTCCAAAATTCCGTTATAATCAACGCTGCATAGCGATATTTTCGCCCCGACAGGCATATCTCCTCCGAAAACGCCGTAGCCTTCGGGTAAGACAGAATATAAGGCGCGGGCCATCGGAACGTTTCCATCGTTGTTTTTTACGATAAAAGGGATAGTAGGATTAGTGCCTATGAGCGAGTCAGCAAGCTGCATATTTTTCAGGAAATCGGCAAACGATATATTATTCACCTTCCTGACTGTTCCCGATTCGGATTCGGTAATAAAGGCATATTGTTTCTTCAAACTGCTGTACGGTACAGATGTAATGAAAAAACGCGGCTTTACCTCGCCGTACATCATAACTAAAGCCATCGTGTCGGGCAGCGCATTCCCGTTATAGATAGTTTTACAAAAAGTAAAATGAATAGTCCCGTCACAGGACACGGAGCCAAATATCGGTATACCCTCTGCGATGCTGTTGATTGTATTTAATATGGTAGCATTACTGATATTCAACAGAAGCGGAAGATAAGCCAGAATCAAAGAAGGAACTCCTGAATATGCAGATCGGGCGCGTTTGAAAGCATCATTGATCGACGCTTCAATATTATCCGGAGTGATGGGGTCCGAAAAGACCGCGGCAAAAGAAACGTCATCGCTGGTTAAAACAGCTATGGTAAGCAGTTCC
The DNA here is from genome assembly GCA_031283505.1 of Treponema sp. The sequence continues at coordinate 26,248 of JAITBO010000046.1, forward strand.
GAACCGTAATGTCCGGGGACAGCGCTACCCTGGGTTGTGATGCCTACCGTATCGAAAGGAAGGCGTTCGCACAAAACTCTGACAACGCCGGCATCCACAAATTCGGGCTCGCAGGTAATAATACCCACCGCGTTTTTTAACAAATTACCGGCCAAATCGAGTTGACCAAAAATTTCTTCTACTGCATCATTAATATTGTCCAATTCCTCGGTTGCAGCAGTCAACATTCTTATCATTATGACACCTGCCTGTCTAAATACTTTTTACAACTGCCGCCCCTTTAGTCCTTGCGGAAATAAGGAGCCCTGATCCAGGGCCGAATCGAACGGCCGACCTGCCGCTTAGGAGGCGGCCGCTCTATCCCCTGAGCTACTGGACCTTGGTATATTTATACCCTTCATGTCCTTACTATGTCAAGACTGCGCTTCCATTGTACAGCCGTTTTACATTTAGAAAGATTTTTCAATAATCCGGGCGCATTTCCGGCGCTTTCAGGCCCTCCGAGCCCGGCGCCGTAAATCGGGCTATCCGTTCCAATCTTTTTTGTCTGCCGGGGCAGACAAAAAAGGATTTCCACTTCTATCCCTTGCGCGGATGCTTTTTCGGCAATTGCAGGCCGGTAAATGTAAAATTGCTGCCCATTGTAAGAAAGCCGGTTTACCGGTAGACTTTTTCTGCCAAAAAGGAGTTTTATATGCCGGTCAGCGGTGTTTCTTCATTTAAAAGAGTTTTTGTTGAAAAGAAAGCCGGGTTCGATGTTGAGGCCCGCCGGCTACGGGCGGAATTGGACGGGTTCCTGGGCGGCAGGCACCCCGCTCTGGCCCGTCTTGCCGGGCTGAGGATACTTCACCGGTACGATACGGCGGGTTTGGACGCGGATCAGTTTCGCCACGCCGTGGACCTGGTTCTCTCGGAACCCCAATGCGACCGGGTTTTCCCGGGGCCGGACCTGCCTGCCGGTGAAACGCCTGCGGGCGCGGATGTCCGTTTTCTGGGGGTTGAGTACCTGCCGGGCCAGTACGATCAGCGGGCCGATTCGGCGGAACAGTGCATAGAGCTTGCCGTGGGAGTAAAACCCGTGGTATGGACCGCCCGGATCTACGCGCTTATTGCCGGGGACATCCCCCTTACCGAAGCGGCGGTCGAAGCGGTCAAGCGTTACCTTATCAACCCTGTGGATTCCGCGGAAACCACAGGTCCCGGAAGCCCGGCGAATTCCGAGGAAGTCGCGCCGGATATGCCCGTTTCCCTGGAAACCGGCGATTCCGGAGGCCCGGCGAATTCTGCGGGTGTGTCTTCGGGCACGCCCGTCCTGGAGGGCTTCCGTTCTGCCGGGAGAGAAGCCCTGGCCGCTCTTCGCGGGGACTACGGCCTTGCAATGTCCGGTGAGGATGTTTCCTTCTGCCAATCCTTTTTTAAGACCGAAGGCCGGGACCCGACCCTGACGGAACTCCGCATCCTGGATACCTACTGGTCCGATCACTGCCGGCATACCACCTTCACCACCGTTCTGGAAGACATAACGATTGACGATTCCTCCTCCGGCTCGGAAGCCCTCAGAAAGGCCCTGGCCAAATACGAGGCTGTCCGGGAGGAAGTCTACGGTCCCGGCGCTTCCGGGCGGCCGCGTACCCTCATGGATATGGCCGTTATAGGCGCCAAGGTTCTGAAGAAACGGGGCCTTCTTCCTGATCTGGATGAATCCAAAGAAATCAACGCCTGTACCGTTAAGATTGAAGTTGAATTCACCGATGGTTCCCGTGAACCCTGGCTCCTCCTTTTCAAGAACGAAACCCACAACCATCCTACGGAAATAGAACCCTTTGGCGGCGCGGCCACCTGCCTGGGCGGGGCCATACGGGACCCTTTGTCCGGACGCGCCTTCGTCTACCAGGCCATGCGGGTCTCCGGCGGCGGAGACCCCCGGAAAAGTTTTGCCGAAACCCTGCCCGGCAAACTCCCCCAGATCAAGATTGCCCGGGAAGCCGCCGCAGGTTACGCCTCTTACGGCAACCAGATAGGCATTACCACCGGTCAGGTGGCGGAATTCTACCATCCGGGCTTTATCGCCAAGCGTATGGAACTGGGGGCGGTCATAGGCGCGGTCCCCCAGGCCTGGGTACGCCGGGAAGAACCTGAGGCCGGGGACCTGGTACTCCTGGTAGGCGGCAGGACTGGCCGGGACGGCATAGGCGGCGCTACGGGTTCCTCCAAGGCCCATACCGGCGAATCGGTGGAAACATCCGGCGCGGAGGTACAGAAGGGCAACGCCGTTGAGGAACGGAAACTCCAGCGCCTTTTCCGCAGCCCGGATCTTACCCGGCTCATTAAGCGGTGCAACGATTTCGGAGCGGGGGGCGTTTCGGTAGCTGTGGGCGAACTTGCCGACGGCCTGGATGTCAACCTTGACGCGGTTCCCAAAAAATACGCCGGGCTGGACGGCACGGAACTGGCCATTTCCGAATCTCAGGAACGCATGGCCGTGGTAGTCGCCGCCGCGGATGCCGATGATTTTATCCGCCGCGCCGCCGCCGAAAACCTTACTGCGGTAGTCATAGCCAAGATAACCAAAGGTTATCAGATAACCGCGGGGTCGGCGGATTCCGGAGCCCGGCTTCGTATGTTCTGGCAGGGCAGAACCATCGCGGACCTTCCCCGGGACTTCCTCAACACCAACGGCGCTCCCCGGCGTGCATCGGCGTGTATCGCCGCCGGGGACAGCGATCCCGCGCCTGACGGCGCCGGGGCCGGCTCACTGTCCGCAGCGGTGCTTCTGGACAACCTGGAACAGGAACTGACTTCCCTGCGGAGCGGGAGCCGCCGGGGGCTTCAGGAACGTTTTGACGGGTCCATAGGGGCGGCATCGGTACTTTTCCCTTGGGGAGGGGAAACCCAGGGAACGCCGGAATGCGGCATGGCGGCGCTGATCCCGTCCCCGGACAAGGAGAGCCGGACCGCGAGTCTCATGACATTGGGGTATGACCCGGATCTTTCGGCGTGGAACCCTTACGAAGGGGCCAAAGGCGCGGTTCGGGAAGCCCTGGCGAAATTTGTCTGCCTTGGCGGGCAGTACCGGAAGGCCCGGCTTTCTCTCCAGGAGTATTTTGAACGGGCGGACAGTCCCGAATCCTGGGGCAAACCCGCCGCCGCCCTCCTTGGTGCCCTGGAAGCCCAGCTTGCTTTGGAGGTCTCCGCCATAGGGGGCAAGGACTCCATGTCCGGCACATACCGCGACGAGGAGCGGGGTATAACCCTGATGGTTCCGCCCACCCTTGTGGCTTTTGCCGCCGGGATTGCCCCTGTCCGGGCGGTCCGGTCCGGCGCATTGAGCGGTCAGGCGGGGAACATTGTCCTCCTCCTGAGCCAGAGTCCGCTTGCCGGTGTTCCCGCCGGCGAAGACGAATGGAACCGGTTCAAGGCCAATATGGAAACCCTGGAGGACCTGAACCGCCGGGGCCTGGTCAAGGCCGCCTATCCGGTGGGTCCCGGAGGAATCGCCGCGACCCTGGCGATCATGGCCTTTGGGAATATGACCGGCCTGGAAGTCTATGCGGAAATTTTGTCCCCGGCAGGAGGGTACGCCTGTCAGGGGTCGGCGCTGGTAGAACTGTCCGACGCCAACAGCAAAGGGGCCGGAACCGGCGGAGGGGTTGTCGCGGCCCGGACCCTGGATAAGCCGGTGTACCGCATCTTGGGGACTGTGGGAGTAGAGCCATCCGTTGCGGAAATCTCCCTTGCGGCGCTGCGCCGGGCCTACGAGCGCCCCCTAGCCCAGGTCTACCCTCAGACTTCTTTAGGGACCACCGTAGCAGAGGCCGCACTGCCGCAGGACGGGAGCCGGCTCATCGCGGAATACCGGCAGGAGGGGCCGTGGAAAATGTCTGAGCCTCACAAACCGCAGTTCAGGACGGGCGGCAAGCCCCTGGTGGTCCTGCCGGTGTTTCCCGGCACCAACTGCGAGTGGGACATGGAGCGGGCCTTCAGGAAAGCGGGGGCCCGGACCCGGTTTGTAGTGTTCAGGAACAGGAACCGGGAAGACATTTCACAATCCATCTCCGAACTGGCTGCGGCCATAAGGGATGCCCAAATACTGGCCCTGTCCGGCGGGTTTAGCGCTGGGGACGAACCCGATGGTTCAGGAAAGTTCATTGCCAATGTGTTCCGTTCCCCTATAGTGGCGGATGCGGTGCTCGCCCTCTTGGAAGACCGGGACGGCCTGGTCATCGGCGTCTGCAACGGGTTTCAGGCTTTGATCAAACTGGGGCTTGTGCCCTACGGAACATACCGCCCGGCGGACGAGGCCATGCCCACCCTCACCTTTAACCGCATAGGCCGGCATATATCCCGCATGGTCCGTACCCGCGTCATGTCCAACCTGTCCCCCTGGCTTGCCCTGGAGGAACCCGGCGCGGTGCATATTATTCCCGTAAGCCATGGGGAAGGCCGCATCGTTATCCGGGAGGAAGAAGCGGAAGCCCTCTTCCGCGCAGGGCAGGTCCCCTTCTGTTACGCCGGAGCGGAAGGGGAACCCGCCATGTCCGAGCCGGACAATCCCAATGGTTCGGACTTCGCCATTGAAGCCCTTACCAGCCCGGACGGCCGGATTCTGGGGAAGATGGGACATTCGGAACGCTGCGGAGACTACGTACACATCAATATCCCCGGAAATAAACGGCAGCGTATTTTTGAGGCCGGAGTGCGGTATTTTGAATGAGCCGCGTTGATGATAAGGAAGGCGGGTCCCAGGGGTTGACGGTTTAGCGGCCTAACGACCGAACAATCCCAACCGTCCGTACTTGTGCCACCTGCCCAGATTCCGTTTGTTGTTTTCTTCGATGATCTTGAAGATGTATGCGGCGAATTCCGCGTCTTCTCCGATTTCGGAGGAGAACGCCAGGGTTTGATAGGGCTTGCCTGGGGCGGTGGTCAGGAGACCCTGGACAAAGGCATGGAATGCGGCGCTTACCGAAGGACCCATAAGGTCCGGAATGTCCCGTTTTTCGTTTCCGGAACCGGTATCCGACAGTACCAGCGCCAGAGTGCCGACGTTGCGGGCTTTGAAGGCGGCGGTAAGCTCCTTAACCAGGAAAAACCAGCCTTTGATATAATCGTTTACTACGATGTCGATATCCGCCGGAACAAGCTGTTCCGCCGGACGCCGCACCGAAGGCGGCGCGCAGACCACTATGGCTTCGTCGATATGATCAAGCCGGTTTTCCGCCGCAAGCACCAGGGTGCGGGCCGAGATGGGACTTCCCGGATTCCAGTCCAGGGAAATCCGGGCCGTCCTGCCTTCCACCGGTTTGGGTCTGTCCCGAACAGAGTCCAGCCGGTTAAGAATAAAAGCGGCGGCATAGTGTTCCACTCTTCTTTCCGCTTCAGCCGCCACTGCCTCCGAAAGAGACGAATCAACTCCCACGATTAAGATGCCCCTAGTCATACATTCACTTTAACCTGTCGCGGCGTTTTGGCGCAAGGGTTTTTTTCACCGAGAATTTCCGGTTTAGATGTAGAACCTGTTCCAAAACTAATTGACTGTGTGCTAAACGCGCATGGTTTTGGAACAGCCTCTGTAAGTTATGATTTTTGTGCGGTTAAAACCCGCCGTCGTTTCTGGTATCCCGGCAGCTATGAAAATGTGGTTTTGCTTCCTGGCGGGAGATCATATCGCATAGCGAAGCGAAAGGGATAGGAGCGGTATAAGTTTTTGGCAACCAAAGGATGCCAAAAACTTATTTAAGCGAATAGCCCGGTCCGGCACATACGCCGGATGCGTCCAAATCCATAGATTTAATCGTGTCAGGATATTAGACACTGTTAGAAAAGGTTGAAAACCAGGGATGCTTGATAGGATAAAGGCGGGAGGAAGATACATGGCGGAAAACGAGCGTTTATATCCGATAAGTGCGGAACTGTTTACTCAGGAGAGTTTACCCATCATTGAAGGGAATTACATCTGGAAAGGGCGCCCACCCAAAGTATCACATTACAAAGCGTTTTGCGGGATACTGTATATACTGAGGACCGGTTTTCATGGGGAAGCAAAGGGGGATTATGGGCAAAAATCCTGATAAGGCTCCAGGAAGAGGAAAGGATGGAGTTTTACGTTCCGGCGGTATATGAGTGCCGGACTGCGCATTTTACCTATTTCCAGAACAGCATAAGCGGTGTTATTGCTTTACCCTATAACGAATTAGCGTTGCCGGTT
>JAITBO010000004.1 GCA_031283505.1 Treponema sp.
TGGTCGTAGGGCTTGTACGTTATCTTGTCGCTTTTCCCTTTGCTCATAGGGTTAGTATATCATGACTTTTAGGAGAAGAAAATTAGGGAACTGCCCCTTACTTTTTGGACAGCCCCCTCGCCGCCGGGCTTCCCCCTCTCAAAAGCAAATTTGTTAGGTTTGCTCTCTCCACTCCGCTCCGCTCCGTTCCGGTCGCAAACCCTTCATCAACGGCTCAAAGGGGGAGGGACAGCCCTTGCCCGTAGGCAAGGGCCGAGCGGAAGAAAAAAACGCAAACGTCCATGTTTGCGTTTTTTTCTCTGGAAGGCGGCGTCCTGCCGCCCCCGCCGCCACACCGCCACAGCGGGGCGTACTTCGCCCACCCAGGGCAGCGCAACCTTCAAGCATAGCAAACTCCGCCTATGGCTGATGTTAGTGATACAGCCTCCCCAAAACTCCGTAGTACAGAGTTTCCCAACAATAACCGCCCGACCGCTTTACAGCGGACAGGCGGCAAACTCCCCGATGAAAAAATTGTCCGCGACCCGCATACAGCCGTATTCCCCATAGAGTTGTGATTTACATTGTAACAGAAGCCGGGTATTCCGTAAAACCCGCCACCCCTCCGGGTAGGCGGGCAGTTTCCCCAAAAGAGATTAGCCGCAAGGTCCCGGCGCAATACCCTACAGTGCACAAGTGCGCCTCCGGGATTTGCGCCGGGCAACTTCTGTTCTTGAGAATGATTTGTTGAAAACGCCCGTTTTTTATATGAAAAAAAACAAAGCCAAAAATGTAGTATGTATGTTCTTGCATCAATTTTCGGGATACCCCTTATATATACCTTTTTTATTATTATTTCTTTTTTTTATAAAGCATAAGCAAAATAAAAAAAGAAATATAATAAGAGAAGAAATTGAATAACAAATGATATTTCTCAGTAACACGGTTTTCAATGTAGGGTATCATGGCGCAAACCATGACAGGATAGAATGCAAGCGGCATATTCAGAGATGGAATTTTTTCACGAGGGGGGAGCGTGCGGCCCTTCAAAATTGCCAGTTTTTGTACAGATCAAGAAATATTTCTGTCAAAAGAATATTTGACTTTTTTTCACATATCAATACAAGCAACTGCCGCCGCCTCAATAGCAAGCCATATCAACAGCGGCAGACGGAAAATCAATCTACTATGCCTTCACTACCCAACCGGGAAGGGGAACGGGGAAACCCCCGTCTACGGCTGAACCGCCAAGTCCTGCCAGAACCGGGCTTCTGAAGTTCGCTTTTGCGCCATGCCAAGCTCTTTCAGACGTAGCCCGAACATCCGCTCGCTGGTCGCCATCTCGTTGTTCTCGTCGCACCAATCCTGGTACACCTGAAACAGTTCCCTTGCCCGTATCGTCGCCCCCGGCTTCTGAACGCACCGCTCCCGCATAAAGTTGCCGATAACATCCATCTCCCCCCGGTATTCGTCAGTAGCATTGGTGATAACCGTTGGCACGTTCAAACCTTCCCGCTTCCAGCGGAGCGCCCCCTCAATCAGCCAGTTCAGAATACCGGACTTCTCCGCGAGCAGTTTTTGATCAAGATAAGGGTCCCGCTTGTCATCGGTGATTCGCGTTGTAAAAGGTATCAGCTTAATCCGCCGCCAGATGCCGTGGTCGGTTCCCCTGATAACCGGCTTATGATTACTCGCCATGAAGATTTTGAAAGTCGGCACGAAGTTAAAATATTCGCCGTAGAGGAACCGGGCAGTCAGCGCGTCATTGCCTGTAACCTGCTTGATCAAATGTTCAGAAAGCCGCTTCCCCTGCTCGGTCTCCGTGGTTGTTACGAACCGGGAACCCCGCAGCCGGGCAATATCGTTGGTGGTTGTGTCATTGCTCCGTTTCATAAAAGTCTCCGGCCAGGTAGACAGCGAGTAATTGCCCAGTAGTTTTTGAATAACATTGAGGAAGGTACTTTTACCGTTTGCCCCGGTTCCGTAAAGAATGAACATTGACTGCTCGCTGGTATCGCCGCTCACCGACCACCCTGCCGCTGTTTGCAGAAAATTAATCAGTTCCGGTTTGTAGTCCATAATCTCCCGGATAAACTGTTTCCACATCGGGCAATCGGCGTCTTTGTTGTACTCAACCTGGGCAAGCTTTGTGATCATATCCTCTTTGCGGTGCGGCAGCAGTTCGCCGGTTTGGAGATCAACCGTTCCGTTTTGCACGTTGAGGAGCCAGGGGTTGCGGTCAAGATCGTCAACAGTGGCGTTGAGAAACGGTATGTACTGCGCTGCCCTCACCGACGCTTCCCGCCGCCTCATGGATTCGCTCTGGATTGCGTATTTTTCAATTTCAATCCGGTCACGATAATCGGCGGTCTTGTACAGTTCGGCGTAGATATTCCGCACCATCTGTAATTGATTTGTGAAGATCAACGCTCCGCTGTCCACCTGCCAGTGGGTCTCGTCCCAGACAACCCACTTTTTCCAGGGGGCGATGTAGCGGATTTCCGAGCCGTACTCCCGGAGCAGCCGTTCCGCGTTAGTCGAATCGGTAAATTGAAGCAGCCCTTTTTGAAGCTGGTCAATCCGTAAGTAAATCGCCTCGTCGCCGATTGCCTCATGTAACTTGTCATTTCCCATACATTCTCTCCTTCATGGGTAAAGTTTATGTAGAGAAGGTAGGGCAGGTAGATAGCATAAGGAATAGGTAAAATGCGCAAATATGTACCTTTTCCCGGTCTCTCCAAAGTCGCCCACAATGGCAGAAGCTGCCGTTATAGGTAGAATGTGGCGGTTTTATCCTCCCGGTCATCAACGTCCAAATGGGCTTGACTATAATTCACCAGAGGTGGATTTTTTCTATGTCAATAACGAGCGATTCGTTCACCCTCTAAAACGTTAAAATTTACAAACAAGAATTTCCCTTTTTTGTCAGAACGAACAAAAATGACTTTTAAAGCCCAAAAATGGCGGATATCCTACCCTACGCCTTGTATGGAGTTCTGAGAGGATTTTATAAACAAGTTGAGCTCTGTAAAATTTTGCATTTTCGTCATGGGGGTGAAGTAATCGCTGGTTAACGACATATGGGATTGACAGCTATTTTACTTTAATTGAACCGAAAGAAATAGAAAAGAGTGGAAATGAGCCTCCGTGCGGCAAGCTGGTTTGTCGAACGTTTGGTTCGATGGGTATTAAACCAGACTTCCAAATAAAGCCTCCCGGAGAATCATCACTCCCGGCAGATACAAATTTTTATCATTCGCGGAATTTTTGTGGGTCAAGTTTAGTCCAATACCGCCTTGCAGGTGGTATAATCCGAGTACAAATCCTCCCCTAATAGGGTCGGTTTTAGCCGCCCGTACCGTTGCCTGTTGTTCTCAAGCCGCCGTTTGGCCGCGTTCCGCTCGCAATCCTGTTTCTCCTGCCCGTCCTCATGTCATCGCCGGGGTCGGAGAGCGGGGATACGTACAGCAGGTCATACGGGAACGTTCAGACCGAAGGTCTGCGAGGTCTCATTGGGGCTGCGGGGAAGAACCCCGCCATGAGGGTAGATGGGATATAAATGGTCCAGGCTTTTCCCAACTCCGAGGGGGAAAGAGGTCAAGGATGAGGAGACGACACGAAAGAGAGGATGCCCCCAAGCAGTATGGTCAAACGAGGTGAATCTTTTTCTTGAGGAACCGGATGCCGCGTACCTGCGGTACGAAAATGGGGCACGTCCGGGTCTATGGAGCTCCGGGTGGGCAACTGACCGGTTCTACCCGGCCAGCGGATCCGGTGATAACCGGTCAGTCGGGTGAACTCGTCCGGCAGCTCTCGTTTTTTTTTCTTCGTTTTGATAACGCGGCCTATACCCGTATTACCGCCTGTCTTTTTCATGGTTAACCCCATAGAGATGCCCTCCATTTGGTATCCGTATTGTAATTTGGGTAATATTTTCTATTTGAGACATGGACTCTTTTGGGTTAGATTTTTGATGATTCAATGCGGCTCCTAGACATTACCAATAAAACATACTAAATTTGTATTGTTTATCAGTATTGATGAAATAGACGGAAACCGGGAGCTATGGATACAACAGGGAGCGGGCAGGAAGTATTGCGGCTGGAAAAGATCTGCAAGAAATTCGGCGATACCCAGGTATTGCGGGGTCTTGATTTGTCCGTAAACGCCGGGGAATTTATCACCTTGTTGGGGTCCTCCGGCTGTGGAAAGACCACAACCCTCAGGATTATCGCCGGGTTGGAGACCGCCGGTTCCGGCAGAGTGTTTCTGGACGGACGAGATGTCACCGGCCTTGAACCTAACAAGCGGGATGTCAACATGGTGTTTCAGAACTACGCGCTGTTCCCTCACATGAACGTGGAGGCCAATATAGGCTACAGTCTGAGGCTGAAAGGCCGGAGCAGGAGCGTAGTCAAGGCGGCGGTTGCCGGGGCCCTGGACCTGGTCCGGCTTTCCGGTTACGAACGTCGTATGCCCGGCGAGCTTTCCGGGGGACAACGCCAGCGGGTGGCGGTGGCCAGAGCCCTGGTCAGCCGGCCCAGGGTGTTGCTCCTGGACGAACCTTTGGGCGCCCTGGACCTTCAACTGCGGCGGCAGATGCAGATTGAATTGAAGCGCCTGCAAAAACAGCTTGGAATTACCTTTATATACATAACCCACGATCAGGAAGAAGCTCTTACCATGTCCGACCGTATCGCGGTAATGCGGGACGGCCTTTTTGAACAGACAGGTTCCGCCCCCGAGATATACGACCGCCCCCGGACAAGCTTTGTCGCCCAATTCGTGGGGAACGCAAACATACTCCGGGGGACGGCTGTCTCCCGGAAAAGCGCTGGGAACGGGACGGAAATCCTGGTCTTCGAGACCCCCGCCGGCCTAGCCTGTCTGGAATGCCGGGTCCCCGCCGTCCCCGCTCCGGGAGAACCCGTAACTGTGGCGGTCCGCTCCGAGTATGTGAACTTTGAACCGGCGGGCGGCCAGACGACCGCTCCGTGTCTCCGGGCATGGGTAAGCGAGAAGAGCTTTGCCGGCGGGCAACTCCGTATCACCGCCCAACTCCTGGGCGGCGGGGAGGTCTCCGCAAGCCGCCACGGGATCGATTCTCCCCTGCAAATCGGGCAGGAGGTCGCTGTAACCTGGAACTCCCCTTCACAGGCGGTGCTGGTTGACGCTTCTCCTGCCGTTCCCCCGGAGAGCCCTGAGAGCCAGGAGCTCTCTTTATGAGCGCTCCGGCGGCTTCCCATATCCGCAGGTCCTCTTTCCTCGAAGTCCTCCCCATGTATCTCTTTACCCTGGCCTTCATCATGGGCCCCATGATCTACATGGCGGTCTTGAGTTTTATGCGCCGGGAAGGGACCTGGGGAGTGGCTGCGGTCTTTAGCCTGAGGAACTACTTCCGCATAGCCGAGCCGGTATACCTTGAAACTTTCGGCCAATCCCTGAGGCTTGCCCTGACCACTACCGTCATGACGATCCTTTTGGGCTATCCTTTCGGGTATTTTATGGCCCGTCTAAGCCCGGCCTGGCGGGGCAGGATCATGATACTCCTCATCATCCCCTTTTGGACCAGTTCCCTCATGCGGCTTTACGGGTGGATTATCGTTTTTCGGGCCAACGGCGTGCTGGATGCCGCGCTCATGGCCCTGGGGCTGACGAAAGAACCCCTCAGGCTGCTCTACACCTACCCTGCGGTGGTCACGGGAATGATCTACGCCCTGGCCCCTTTCATGATCTACTCGGTTTACACAAGCGCGGAAAAGCTGGATTGGGAACTCGTGGAAGCCGCCCGCGACCTGGGAGCTTCGCCGCTTGCGGCCTTCTTCACCGTCAGCCTCCCCCTGACCATGCCGGGCCTGTTTTCCGGGGTGGTCCTCACCTTCATCCCTTCCATGGGCCTCTACTTCATCGCCGATATCCTGGGGGGGAACAAGGTGGTCCTGGTGGGCAGCCTGATCCAGGAACAGTTGATGAAGGCCCACGACTGGCCCTTTGCCGCAGCCCTGAGCGTGGTCCTTATGGGGATGACCACTTTCTTCATTTGGATATACAGCCGTCTTTCCCGGCGGCTGGGCGGGGAAAGCTACCTGGAGGGCCTGGTATGAAAAGGGGTTTGCGGGGCGCGGCCAGGCGCGGTTTGCCGCAGAAGATGTACCTGGCGGCGGTTCTGGTTCTGATGTATGTCCCCATTCTTCTGGTGATAGTCTATTCGTTTAACGGCAGCCGTGTCACTTCGGTGTGGCGGGACTTTACCTTCCGGTGGTACGCCGAACTTTTCCGGGACCGGGCCATGTTTACCGCCCTCAGGAACAGCGTGATCCTGGGGGTCTTGAGCAGCCTTTCCGCTGCCGTCATCGGCACCCTGGGAGCCGTCGGGATGTCCCGCTCCCGGCAGCCTGCGGGCCGGATCATGGAGTACTTCTCCATTCTGCCCATCATGATCCCGGAGATCATCCTGGGCATGGTGTCCCTGGCTTTCTTTTCCCTTTTGGCTCTTCCTTTGGGTATGCTTACCCTGGTCATAGCCCATACCGCCTTCTGCATTCCCTACGTGTACCTTCTGGTAAAGGGACGCCTTGCCGGGCTGGACAAAAGCTATGTGGAAGCCGCCAGAAACCTTGGCGCGGGGGAATTGCGGGCCTTTTTCGATATTACCCTGCCCCTTATTTTACCGGCGGTGATTTCGGGCATACTCCTTTCCTTTGCCATGAGCTTTGACGACGTGATCATCAGCGTCTTTGTCACCGGGCCGAATACCAATACCCTCCCCATCAGGATATACTCCCAGCTTAAAACCGGCGTTACCCCCAAGACCAACGCCCTCTGTACTCTGCTCTTTGTGGTTACGGCGGCGTTGTGCCTGATTTCCGTATATTTTGCGAATTTGAAAACAAAAAAATTGCCCTATAAAACAACTAAATTCAAGGAAGCTGTTCCAGAGACTGAAGTTTTGGAACAGCCTCAATCTACAAAGGAGACTTGAAATGAGGAGATTCAGAATGAAAAGAACCGGATTGATCGTATTGTGTTTGGCGCTGTCCCTTGCGCCTCTTGCCGGGCTGTGGGCCGGGGGTTCCCGTGAACGCGGCGCGTCAAAGCAGCAGCAGCTTACCCTGTTTACCTGGGAAGGGATGTTCCCCCAGGAAATACTCGACGGCTTTGAAAAAGAGACCGGTATCAAGATCAACTACGTGAATTTCGATTTTGACGAAACTATGTTGACCCGCCTCGAAACCGCCGGAGGATCAGGCTACGATCTGGTGATCGCCGACGATTACATCATCGAAACCGTGATTGCCCAGGGCCTTGCCCAAAAGCTGGACAAGAGCCGCCTTTCAAATTATGGGAACATCAATCCCATTTATCAGCGGCAATTCTACGATCCTACGGACGAGTACACCATTCCCTACGGCGCGGGGGTGCAGACCATCGTTTACGATCCTTCCCGTGTAAGCGTTCCCATTAAAGGTTATGCGGACCTTTGGGATCAGAGCCTGAAGGACCGTGTAGGGATCATCGAAAATTACAGGGTGGTGAACGGCATGGCCCTTAAAGCGCTGGGTCAGAGCTACAATACCAACGATCCGGAGACGATCCGCGCTGCCGGCGACCGGCTCCGCTCCCTTGCACCGAATATCCGGCTTATCAGGGACGACGATCTTCAGAACGACCTTCTTTCCGGGGAGATTTCCGCCGCAGTCATGTATACCTCCCAGGTAACCATGGCGAAGATGGAGAACCCCGCCCTAAAGGTGGTATTCCCGGCGGAAGGCATAGGTTTCGGCATCATGGCGGGTTTTATCCCCGGCAAGGCTCCAAACCCCGGCGCGGCCTACGATTTTCTCAATTACATCATGGATCCCCGGCGCGGCGCTTCGTGCTTCGAGTTTCTGGGCTACTACAGCACCTATTCCGCATCGGATCCTTACATCAGCGGGGAGTACAAGGAATTTCTTACCCTTCCCGAGGGTTTCAATACTCGTATGGAGATGATTCAGAATATCAGTCTCGAAGCGGACGAAGAGCATACCCTGATCTGGACCGCCTTTAAAGCCGCCGCGGGAAAGTAAACGGTAAAGCCGCCGCCGCAATTAAAGGCTATACAGATAGGTATGGGTGTGGTATATTATCGAAATAAAAGACAAGGAGGCAGAGAATGGAATATCAATGGGATAAAAGTTTGGAAACTGGGAACCAGATGATCGACACCCAGCATAAACAGCTTTTTTTGGCCATCAATAACCTTATCCATACCTACGAAAGCGGTAAGGGTAAGGATGAACTGAAGAGAAGCCTGGATTTCTTGAATGATTATACGATCAAGCACTTTTTTGACGAGGAACAGCTTCAGCAACAATACAAATACCCTGATTTTGAAAATCACAAGAAATATCACGAAGGATTTAAGAAAGAAGTCAGGGATTTATCGGTAGAACTCATCATGAAAGGTGTGTCGGATTCTTTGCTCAAAGATGTCCAGGTAAAGATCGGCGACTGGCTGGTAACTCACATAAAAGGCCAGGACATTAAAGTAGCCGCTCACATCAAAAGTCATGGCTAAAGCGAAGGAGACTGCGGGTTCCAGGGATTCCACAGCCTCCATAGCATCGGCGCTAAAAAAATTATTACCAGCGGGCCTGTCAATAGTTTTGGAACAGGCTCCTGATATTTTACATTCCCAAAACCGTGTGCGTTTAGCACACAGTCAATTAGTTTTGGAACAGACTCATTTGTATAGCCTAAATTGAAAGGCAACAATTCG
>JAITBO010000090.1 GCA_031283505.1 Treponema sp.
ACGGGGACTGAACGAACACACCAACGGACTGATACGGCAGTACCCGCCTAAAAAGATACCGTTTGATGGACTCACCCCAAAACAGCTTGAGAAAATTGTTGATAAAAACAACAATCGGCCACGCAAGGTTTTAGACTACCTGACTCCTTACGAAGTTTTTTCGCCATAAAATTCGCACTTCAAAAAAAATTCGGCCAGTGAAAAGAACACGGTAGGGATAGAAGGGAACAATTGCTGGCAGAGACATCGGGAGAGACGGGTATTTCGGAGGACGTGTTATTTTTCGACGAAGCTATAGAAGCGCTGGAAAGCGTTTGACATGGTCTTCTTCTACATCAATTACGGTTTTGTTTGAGGACATCATACTTTGTAGATCACCACCCGCGCTTTTAAGCATCGGCGGTATGTGGAAGCTCAACCGAATACCAGGTATCATGTCATTGTCAATCGGAGGTTTGTCTATGAAAACTGTTCTTTGCTACGGTGATTCCAATACCTGGGGCTATGATCCTGTCCTGGCCGTCAGGTTTGATCATCATACTCGAT
Organism: Treponema sp.; assembly: GCA_031283505.1. Next base: position 547 of record JAITBO010000090.1, read on the forward strand.
GGCCCATGGTTTTATGGGAACTGCTCAATGAAGGCTGTCCGCCGGACAACCCCGCCTATTGGGTAATTGAGGAGGGCCAGTGCGGCAGAACCAGTACCCGCGAAGATCCCGTGGAAGGGGACCGGAACGGACTGCGGCATCTTATCCCCATCCTGGAAAGCCATAAGCCCATCGACATTGTGATAATCCTCCTGGGTACTAATGACTTGAAACTGCGGTTCAGGCCCAGTCCTTTTGATATTGCCCGCGCCGTCAAGCGGGTGGCTGTGGCTACCCTGGACTCCCGTACCGGACCCGGAGACGCCGCCCCAAAGGTACTAATTGTATGCCCTCCCCCTACGGCCGACTCCCCCGACTTCCGCAGGAAGTTCGGAGATATGTTCGGGGACAGCGCGGAAATTGCGCGGCGGCTTCCTCCACATTTTAAACAGGCCGCCGAAGAATGCGGCGCCGCTTATTTTGATTCCGGCAGTGTTATCAAGAGCAGCCTGGCCGATGGCATCCACTGGGAAAAGGAAGAACACCGGAAGATTGCCGAAGCTCTGGCGAAGATTCTCGGAAAAATGTAAACGATTATGTACGCCTCTCTCTAATTTTTTGTATTACAAGGGGCTTACAAATGTATGTACGATGGCCCTGGATCACGGGATAACTATGAGGGGGGAGCCCAGTTGCATTTTTGAAATGAAGCATTGGCCTTGCTTGACGCTTGTATACAAGAATGGCAGAATGTTATATTATTACCGGATGAGGAGAAGCCATGTTGGAATTAACGAGACAATGTATCGTCAATCATAAAGAAAATTTTGAGAAAGCCGGCGTCCGTCTTCCCCGCTTTGACCTTGATGAGGTACGGAAGGCCACGTTTGAGCGCCCGGTTTGGGTACACTTTAGTGTGGGGAACCTTTTTAAAGCCTTTCACGCCTGCCTTGCCCAAAGGCTCATTGAAACGGGCGTTTCGGACCGGGGGATTATCGCGGCGGAGCCTTTTGACTATGACGCGGTGACCAGGATTTTCCCCTGCCATGACAATCTCTTTCTCCGGGTGGTGATGAAGGCTGACGGCGGCCTGGACAAGGAGGTGGTTGCCTCGGTAACAGAAGCCCTGGCAGCCGACTCGTCAGGCGGGGATTGGGCGCGGCTTAGGGAAATCTTCCGCTCCCCCACCCTCCAGGTGGTTTCCCTGTCCATTACCGAGAAGGGTTACGACCTTAGAACCATGGACGGCGCCTTCCGAAGCGAAATACTCAAGGAATTTGACGCCGGGCCCGCCGCCCCCGGTCACGCTATGACCAAACTCTGCGCACTGGCGTATGAACGGTGGCAGGCCGGCGGAGCGCCTCTTGCCCTGCTCAGTACGGACAACTTCTCCCACAACGGCGACAGGCTGCGGGAGGCGGTTCTTACCATCGCCGGCGAATGGAAGGACCGGAGCCAGGTGGAACAGGGTTTTATCGACTACATCCGGGATGAATCCATGGTGAGCTTCCCCCTGAGCATGATAGACAAGATCACTCCCTATCCATCGGAACGGGTGCGGGAATCCCTAACTGCGGCGGGGCTCACGGGCCTTGAGGCGATCAAAACCTCCAAGGGGGCGACAGTTACTCCCTTTGTAAACACCGAGGAAGCGGAATACCTGGTGATTGAAGACCGCTTCCCCAACGGACGGCCTGCTCTTGAAAAGGCCGGGGTCTACTTTACCTCCAGGGAGATAGTGGACCAGGTGGAACGGATGAAGGTATGTACCTGCCTCAATCCCCTGCATACGGCCCTGGCGATTTTCGGCTGTCTTTTGGGTTATACCTCCATCGCCGATGAGATGAAAGACCGGGATCTTGCGCGGCTGGTCCGCAGAATAGGCTATGATGAGGGGCTGCCGGTGGTTACCGATCCGGGAATCATCAATCCCGGAGAATTCATTGCCGAAGTATTGGAGAAGCGTTTCCCCAACCCCAACATCCCCGACACGCCTCAGCGGATAGCCACGGATACTTCCCAGAAGCTGGGCATACGTTTTGGAGAGACCATCAAGCTCTACATGGAGAACAAAAGCGCGGGTACGGAAAAACTCACCCTCATCCCGCTGGTGATCGCGGCGTGGTGCCGTTACCTCCTGGCCGTTGACGATACGGGCGCGGTCTTTATCCCCAGCCCGGATCCCCTGCTTGAAGGACTCAAGCCTATCCTGGCGGGGGTGACTCTGGGTGATCCCGCTTCGGCGGCGGGTAAGCTCAAGCCCATTCTTTCAAACGAAAATATCTTCGCCGTAAACCTCTACGATGCCGGTTTAGGGGAGCGGATTGAATCTTACTTTGCCGAATTGATTGCCGGGCCCGGCGCAGTACGGAAGACCCTGCAAAAATATTTATGATATTGCGAAGGAGCATACCATGAAAGTCGTATTCCGGTGGTTCGGATCAAAAGATGACAGCGTGACCCTTGAACAGATCAGGCAGATACCGGCGGTGACCGGCGTGGTAGGAATGCTGCCGGATATTCCCGCAGGAGACGTGTGGCCCAAAGAACGCATTGCCGCCTTGAAGAAAGAAGTGGAAGCCTCGGGGCTTGAACTTGAAGTGATAGAAAGCGTAAACATCCACGATTCCATCAAAATCGGGTCTCCTGACCGGGACCGGTGCATAGAAAACTACAAAATTACTATCCGCAATCTTGCGGAATACGGCGTTAAAGTCATCTGTTATAATTTTATGCCCGTTTTTGACTGGACCCGTAGCGATCTCGCAAAATCTCTGGAGGACGGTTCCACCGCTCTTTCCTATGAGCAGGCGGAAGTTGACAAGATCGATCCTGAACGGATGGTGGAAACCGTAAACAGCGCTTCCTGCGGCTATACCCTTCCCGGCTGGGAACCGGAACGGTTGAGCAAACTTAAGGAACTCTTCGCCGCCTACCGGGATGTCTCCGAAGACAAGCTGGCCGCAAACCTCAAATATTTCCTTGAAAAGATCATCGCCGTCTGCGAAGAGTATGATGTGAAGATGGCCATACATCCTGATGATCCGCCCTGGAACATTTTTGGCCTGCCCCGTATCGTCCGCAACGCTGCGGACCTGGAACGGCTTCTGGGCCTGGTAGACAGTCCTTACAACGGTCTTACCCTCTGTTCCGGCTGTTTTGGCGCAAATCCCCAAAACGACATCCCCGCCATAATACGCCGCTTCGGTTCCCGCATTCACTTTGCCCATGTGCGGAACGTAAAAATACACAGCCCCGGCAACTTCAACGAGGTTTCCCACTTTTCTGCGGACGGTAGCCTCGATCTCTACGAAATCATGAAGGCTTACCACGACATCGGCTTTACGGGCTACCTGCGGCCAGACCATGGCCGGATGATCTGGGGAGAGAAGGCCCGCCCCGGTTACGGTCTCTACGACAGAGCCCTGGGCATCGCGTATATTAACGGTCTCTGGGAAGCGCTGGAAAAATTTTCAAAATGAACCTCCCCGCCGCAGAGCGGCGGGGTATCGAAGATTTCTCCGTGAAATCTTTGTGTATGCGGGGGAACACATCCCCCGCACCCCCAGTAGGAAGCGCCCCAAGGGGCGGGGTA
>JAITBO010000108.1 GCA_031283505.1 Treponema sp.
CGCTTCCACAGGTGGACCAGGGCAGTAAACAGGGAAGCCGTCAGGACGGGAAGGGCTGTCCGAGGGTTCTCCCGGATGGGGCCGCTCATGGCGTTCACTGCCAGGACGGTCATGGTCACCGGGGGGGCGGCTTTTTCCGCCAAGGACCGGAAGCGGCTCCCCAAGGTCCGTCCGGGGACCGGTTTTCCTCCATTCCGGCGGCTGTCCCGGAAAAACAGAAAGGGGAAGACGCGGCAGAAAAGCACCACCCCGCCCATTATCACCGTCATAAGCAAAGCCTCCGAGACACTGAGCATCAGGAGGCCTCCCCTGCATCGGGGATTCCCGCCCCCGGCTCCCCGGATTCAGGATCGCCGGAGGTTCCTCCCCCATCCGGTTCTTGTCCGGCGAAGATCTGGACCAGGGCCAGGGAAAAAACCAGGGCCGTAAGAAGGGAAAACCGGGAAGGGAGGAAAAAAGACGCAAGAACTGTGGCTGCGGTGGAAATGACGAAAGGAGCCGGGCGTTTGATGCGGAGCATCTGTTCTATCATGAGGACGATAAAGAGAGCGGTCAGGGCAAACCCTATGCCTTCCATGTTGAAGGGGATGAGGGTTCCGGCTACGGCGCCGATGACGGAACCGGCAACCCAGTAGCTCTGATCCAGGACGGCCACCAGGAACATGAAAGAAGGCCGGCTGCCGGTTTTTCCCGGACCGCCGCCTTCGGGCAGGGACGAAAGGAGGGCGAAGGTTTCGTCCGAAAGAGCATAAATGAGGTAGAACTTAAAGGGACCGGAAGCGTTGATACGCCTCCCCAGGGTGATGCCGTAGGCTATGTGACGGGCGTTGAGTATGAACTGGAGCAAGGCGGCCTCGGCAAGCCCCGCGCCCGCAACAAAGAGGCCCACCCCAAGATATTGACCGGCCCCGGCATACATGAGAACTCCCATGACGGGAGCCAGCCACCAGGGATACCCGGCGTCCACCAGGAGAAGGCCGAAGGCGACGCCTATGGCCATGTACCCCAGAAACACCGGAAAGGAATAACGGACCGCAGCCATAAAGGTTCCCGAACTGCTGTTCGGCTGTGGATGCTCAACCGGGTCTTTCATGCCCCTCCCCATAGCGCAGCAAATATACGGCAAATACAAACTGCCATTGTTTCATTTTTAAAAGAAGGATTATAATATAAGTATGAATTTTACCATAACCGGGGAAGAACGGGAAGTCCTGTTGAAGGACGCCAGGGAAAGTATCGCCGCTGTCCTGGAAAACAGGAATCCTGCGTACAACCGCAGCACGGAAATAAAAGAAGCCTTCAAGTCCGGCGCTTCGGCGCTGACGGAACCTTGCGGGGCCTTTGTCACCCTGCACAAGAAGGGACAGCTCCGGGGCTGCATAGGCCGCATGGCATCCCCCGATCCTCTGGAAAAAACAGTCAGGATCATGGCGGCGGAAGCCGCCTTCCGGGACCCCCGCTTTCCTCCCATTGCCGGAGACGAACTGGAAACCTGCCGCATCGAGATTTCCGTCCTTTCCCCCATGGAGCCCTGCGCCGATCCCCGGCAGGTCAGGGTGGGGATTCACGGCATCTACCTGGTTCACCGGGGAAGGTCCGGGGTACTGCTCCCCCAGGTCCCGGTGGAACAGGGTTGGGATCTGGATGAATACCTGGATTACATCTGCGTCAAGGCGGGACTTCCTCCCCGTTCCTATGACGATCCGGGGGCTAAACTCTTCACCTTTACCGCCACAGTCTTCGGGGAATAGTATGGAAAGACGGCTTTCATCGTTTTTCACTCCCGAAACCGCCAAAAAAGCGGGGTATGTCGAAACCCCGGTCTCAGGCGCGGCCCAAAGGGAGTTTCTCGGCGGTTTCTCCCTTGATCCGGTCGTGACGGGTCTGGAGTACGATTCCCGCAGGGTAAAGCCCGGTTCCCTGTACTTCGCCCTGCCGGGGCTCCATGTTGACGGTCACGACTTCATATCCGCCGCCCTTGCCGGGGGAGCAGCAGTCATCGTCCACCAGGAACCCCTGGTGGAATACCGGGAAGGGACGGTCTACATCAGAGCGAAGGATTCCCGGTTCGCCATGTCGCCATTGGCGGATGCCTTCTACGGCAGCCCCTCCCGGCGTCTGGCGGTAATCGGGGTAACCGGCACGGAAGGCAAAAGCACCACGGTGTACCTCATCTACCAGCTTCTCATTCTGCTGGGCAGGAAGGCGGGGTTCATCTCCACAGTCAAGTATTCGGACGGCGGAGAAGAACAATGGAACCCCGAACATCAGACCACCCCGGAAGCCACGGCCATACACCGGCTCCTGGCGGATATGAGGGACAAGGGGGCGGAATTCGCGGTCCTGGAGTCCAGTTCCCACGGCCTGTCTCCCCGGACCAACCGTCTGGGGGACGTGGCTTTCGATGTGGCCGTCATGACCAACGTGACCCACGAACACCTGGAATTCCCCGGTTCCTGGGAACAGTACCGCCATGACAAGGCCAATCTGTTCAGGGCTTTGGACGCCTTTTCCCATTTCAAGGGTCCGGGGGAGGACCGGGAAATTCCCTCCTTCGGGGTGGTAAACGCCGACGACAGGAGCGCATCCTACTTTGCCGGGGCGACAAAAATGCGGACCTTCACCTATAGCGCCGGGGAGAATGCGGCGGATCTTTCGGCGGCGTCAATAGAAAGCGGCCCCACGGGAAACCGTTACCTGGTGCGGAATGCCGGAACCGGCGGGATGATGGATGTCACGGACCGGCTGCCGGGATCCTTCAACGCGGGGAATGTCCTCGCCGCCCTCCTTGCCGTATCGGGCATCCTTTCCGTACCGGCGGAAGACCTCATCCCCCTGGTCCCCAGCCTTAAACCCGTTCGAGGGCGGATGACGGCAATAGACAAGGGGCAGCCCTTTGAGGTCCTGGTGGATTACGCCCATACCCCCTCATCGTTCAGCGCCATATTGCCGCCCCTCAGGGAAAGGCTGGACAGGACGGGGGGCCGGATCATCACCCTCTTCGGGTCCGCCGGGGACAGGGACACGGCCAAGCGGCCCGAGCAGGGGCGCATTGCCGCCTTATGGTCGGACCTGATCGTCCTCACCGACGAGGACCCCCGGGGAGAAGAGCCCATGACTATCCTGGAGGAAATCGCCGCCGGATGTCCGGGCCGGAAAAAAGGGGAAGACCTCTTCTTTATCCCCGACAGACCGGCTGCAATCAGGAAGGCATTTGCCCTGGCGCGGCCCGGAGACCTGGTCCTGCTTCTGGGCAAGGGACACGAGAACTCTATCATTTACGCGGAAAGGACCATTCCCTACGATGAAATCGGGGAAGCCGAAAGGGCTCTTACGGAGACGGGCTATGATGGGGCCGGCGGCGGGGAACCGTGAAGCGTCATGCCGGGCGGTCCTTAGCCCTGATGTATCCTTGTTTGGTATTCTAATGGGGTCAGACCAGTACGGCGATGGAAAACACGGGTGAAGTAAAAGGCGCTTTCAAATCCATTACCATTGAGCCTTTCTCAAAACTAATTGACTATGCGCTAACGCGCACGGTTTTGGGAAAACCTCCATTCCTTCATTATTCTAACGGTTGCTTTCGTATGTTCCCCCTGGCAGCGGTTGAGGCGGCGGAGACGCGGAAATTGCAGAGTATCCGGAGTGCCATCCCCGCGATGTAAGGGCATTGACGTATGACCGCCGTCTGCTGTTCGTAACGGGCTTTGTTTGTTTTCGGTCCAAAGATCCTCCGCCGTACCCCCGGCCTTTCCGCTGAACGGTGGGGATTCTCTATTCCAAACCGGCGATGGCGGTAAGGGCGGCGATATAGTCGGTATCCTCCCTGGTAACACCGGCGGCGGCGATTTTGGAGGGATCACCCAAACAGTAAGCATCCCGCCGGACCGCAGGTGGTATGGGGGACCGCAAAGCCTCCTGCTGTGCGCGGATTTCGGCGGCGAATTCCGCTTCCGATCTCTCCCGTTCGTAACGAGTTTCTTCGTCAATTTCCTTGAACATGGATGCAATGGTCTGCTTGGCTCTTTGATCCTGTATATTGCCGGTTACATCAAGCAGGTACTTTGCCGCCAGTTTGCTCCATACATCGGGATCACAGGCGTAGACCACATAGTATTGAAAGACCTTGTTTTTTCTGCCGTCGGAATCGGTGGTTTCGATCTGCTGCCAAAAGCCGTACAGCCGTTCCTGGCCCGCGATTGATACCGTTGTTTTGGTCACCGCGTTGTTTACCACGGAAAACTGATCGTCGTTGCCCAGGGTTATGGCGGCCTTTGTCGTTACCGCCTGTTTAAGCTGGTTGGTAAGCCACGCCGCATACTGCACGTCCGCGATGGTCATGGCGACGTTGAGCGCGGGGGCGCGGGACACGCTCACATTAGGCACCTTGTCCTCCCTGATTTGCCAGTCCTGCTTGAATACCCGGAAGTTCCCCCTGAGTGCGGGTAGCAACCATGCCGGGGAAGCATCTTCACCCAGGCCCCGGTTGGCCCAGTCGGTGACACGCTGGCTGTCCGCAGTTCTTTTCGCTTCTCCGATTATTCTTCCTGCGTAACATGAGTTAGTAACAGGGTGGCGATTCGTTTTTACATATACCGTTTCTCCATATCTTTACTTTCTTTGCTGTCGGCTGGGTCAGGACGGATTGCTCCGCCCCTTCCCGCCTAAGAACCGTACGTGAGAGTTTCCCCTCATACGGCTCAAGCCTCACGTAAACACGTATCTGCCGGATACGTGCCGGTATCGGTTATTCACCTCTCCCTTTGCCGCCCATGAAATTGAGTGGGCCGATGATTTGCTCTTGTGGTATCTACCGTTACAAATTAAATCTTTTGCCCACCGAAAACAGTACCCGGTTTGACTTGATACAGGATCGGGGCGGGGAACGAAAAGTCTATGAGGGCTGCGCCGTTACCGGCTTTGAACTGCGGATACACCGGGGGGAGGCCGTAAAACTGAAACTGGACATACGGGGAGGAAAGGTAGAAGAGAGAAGTGAGGAGTTAGAAGTTGAAGACGCGGGGGATGAAAGCGGGGAACGGTTTAACGGCGATTGTATTACTTACCGGATAAACGGTATGGAATACCACAACATTTACGGCCTGACCCTTTCCACGAAAAAAGAAGGCGGGACAAAGACTGAACTGTGGATTAAAAGGGCTTTGGAACAAGGCCCTGATATACCGGGGATTATTGACGAACTGACCATAACGGCGCAACTGCTCCGGGACAAGTACGAGTACCGCTATTACGGGATGTTCCGGCTGACCTTGACACGGCTGGTGCTGACCGCTGATGAAACGGC
>JAITBO010000115.1 GCA_031283505.1 Treponema sp.
GGATTTCATACCAGGCACCCTGTTGGAGTACTCTTAACTTTCTCATATAAATATATATGGGATTGACATCTGTTTTGCTTTAATTGAACCGAAAGAAATAGAAAAGAGTGGGAATGAGCCTCCATGCGGCAAGCTGGTTTGTCGAACCTTTGGTTCGATGGGTATTAAACCAGACTTCCAAATAAAGCCTCACGGTGAATCTTCACTCCCGGCAGAGACAAATTTTTATCATTCGCGGAATTTTTGTGGGTCAAGTTTAGCACAAAGCGGCGGAGATTTTCTATTCTGCTTCTATCCCTTGCGCGTTTTGGCTGGCAGCCGCTCTGGTAACAAAACTCGAAGTTCGGCCTTTATCCCTTAACCCTAAAACTCATCCTCTGTATAGGCGACGGCCCGTAACGGACAATGGCTTCTCGGTGGGCCTTGGTGGGATAGCCCTTGTGTTTGTCGTAACCGTACTCAGGGTAGAGCCGGGAAAAGCGGATCATTTCCCGGTCACGGGCGGTTTTGGCGAGGATAGAGGCGGCCATCACTTCCGGAACAAGGCTGTCCGCCTTTACCAGGGAGCGACAGGGGATAGGAATATCCGGGACAAAGAGGCCGTCCGCCACAGCTTCTTCCGGTGACAGATCCGGGGAAAGGCCGGGACCCTCCGCTCCGGGAGGCCGCAAATCCAGAAAGGCCCGGCGCATGGCAAGGAGGCTGGCCCGGAGTATGTTGATTTCGTCGATTTCGGCGGGAGAAGCCCACCCTATGCCCCAAGCCAGGGCGTCCCTGTAAATAACTTCCATGGCCGCCTCCCTTTGAGCGGCGGTAAGCTTTTTCGAGTCCCCCAGAATGTTCAAAGGAAAATCCGCCGGAAGGATCACGGCGGCGGCGCAGACCGGACCGGCCAAAGGGCCCCGTCCGGCTTCATCAAAACCGCAGATCACCGGCGGACGTTGGGATGCCCGGCAGGGGCGAAGGCGCGGTTAAAGTCCTCAAGGCTGTCCAGAGGATACTGGCTGCTCAGGACATGGGTAAAACCCTGAAAACTGTTATCCCTTACCGCGCCGGCTTCGGGGACCAGGGTCCCGTAACGGGTTTCGCCGGTCCTGAAGGCGGAAAACACCTCGGACTGACGGGCGGTCCCCATGAAGATGAAGTTGCAGCCGTTCACCTGGGGAAAGCGGTCCCGGATTTCCATGCCCCGGGCCACAAAAGAGGAGTTCACCGCAAAGTCACTCCGGGAATACACCGCATCGGTGTTTTCGGCGATGACCGCCACCCCGTCCCGGGCGGAAACCCCCAGGCGTCCGCCGGTCATCCTAAGACGAGATTGGGTAAGTTCCAGGGCGGAAGCGTAGTCCCGGGCCTGCACAGTCAAGGTAAGGTCCGCCAAATCCACAGCGGTCCCGGAAAAGATGAGGGCCGTTCCCGTCGTCTGGACAGCCATGCGGAAATTGCAGAGTTCCGCCCGGAAATTCCCGCCACGGAAGGAACCGAGGATGCCGTAGTTGCCTTCCAGTTCCCAGCGGCTGTTCCTAACGGTGAGGGAAGCTCCCGAAGCGGTCACTACGGGGACGCGCTGATTCCTGGCCCCGCCGGAAACGAACTCACTCCCCGAAATCAGGGAAAGAAGGCTGGTATACTGGACAAGGCAGGTCCCGTTGTTCTCCAGAGTCATGAGGGGCCCCATGTGAGAAACCGCCGAATCGTCCAGAACCAAAACACCCCCGGACCGCACCAGAAAGAGGCTGTCCGCGCCGTTCATCCGTTCCAGAGCTATGTCCCGAAGATTCAGACTGCCCCGAACCCTGATCGCCACTCCCTGGGGAATTTCGATGTACGCCTTGGTTCCCGGCCTTTCCCAGTTTTCGTCAAAGGAACCGTCTATCTCAATATCCCCGGTTATCTCAATGTTCCGGCGAAGCAGGGCGAACCCAGTAAGATAAATGAGCCTGCGCTGTTCCCGCTGGGCCTGATCCAAGGCATCGTCCAAATAAACATAGGGATTTTCCCGGCTGCCCCGTTCCGCGCCGGGATCTCCCGGAGTTTCCCAATTCCAGGCCGAAACATAAATAGTGGAAGGGTCTATTATAAACTTCCGGCTTGCCGGTACGCTCCGGTTCCCCGCCCCGTCCTCAAGATAGGCTTCAAGCTGAACCTCGGCGATGTCGTTGACCGCCCCGCTCACGGTGAGGGAATCGGTTCCCCGCAGGACCTCGGTCCGCCCCGTGGTGTACCATATCCGGGCCGTTATATGGGGAGAAGTTTCGGCATCCCTATCCCCGCTTGTCAGGGAAATGGTAACCGGTCCCCTTACCCAGGCGCCTTCTTCGGGGGCCGTCAGAACCGGAGGTTGGGGGTTCAGCCGATCCTTGCGCCAACTGTCCCGGACTATCCCCTCCAGGGTGATGAACCGCCATTCTATGTCCTCCCCATCGCACACATCAATAGTCTCCAGAGAAGCGATCTCCGCCGTATACTCCATAAGGTCCGATCCGTAGTACCAGACCTGGGGTTCCCGAAAACCTGTTCCCTGGGAACCTGCACCCGTAGCCCCTCCCTGGTCCCGGTCAAAGTAGCGGTAGACGAACCGCCCCCGGGCATAGGTTTCTTCCCGTTCGGCGGTATAGGTAACAGGTTCGATTCTAAGGTAGAAGGGACCTATCTCCTCCTCTCCCCGACTAACCATCCAGCGGAGAATTTCCCCGGCAGGATGAACCGGGACCGGTGGCCCCCCTTCTACCCAGGCGGCGTTGTTTTCAAGCTGGTAGCGCACCTTGGTATTCCGAGGCCACACGATGACCCGGCTTGCCCCGGAGGAAACAAGCCGGGGTTCCCCGATGTTGTTGTACACCAGCCCCGAAACGGCGATTACCGGCAGGGACCGCTCCCTACGGGGTTTTTCCCAGGGGTTTTCCCCGGGAACCCGTTCCGGCGCCAGAGGGTCCGTCTCCACTTCGCGGGTCCCGTCCAGGGTGAACACAAAACGGTATGTCCCCGTGCCGTCCGAAATATGGAAAGGGACAAAGCGTTTGATAAAAGTTTCCGGCCTCAGAACGGGACCGGCCCCGCCGGGGTTCCGGGGGCTACCGCCTATGGACCAGACGCATCCGGCGGGTATGGCCAGGGAAACCTCCCCCCGGACAGCCTCTTCCTCCCGGCTGCGGAATTCATCATAAAAAACGGACGAGAGCCCCGCTTCCGGCGTGTAAAAGACCGTGTAAGAGACCGATTCTTCCCGGCTGCGGCCATCGGCATAACGTATACCCAGACGGAGAAGGATTTCCCCGGTCCTGTTGATCAGAACCGGCCCGGAGTACCGCCGGCCACCCGGACCAAAGGGATCGCTCCCATCGTCAGTCCAGGAAACCTCCTTGTTTTCCGTACCGTAGAGGACCAGACGCTGGGGGTTTGCCCAGGTTCCTGGCGAAGGGTTCAATATCTGACAATCGGGGAATTCCAGGTAAGACGATGCGGGGTCCGAATAATTCCCCGCCCGATCCACCGCCCAGGCCACCGCCGCGTAAGAAGCGGAGGGAAGAGGGTCCATAGCGGCAATGTCGGGAATGTACCGGGGCGTGTTTCTGACATCCACCAGGGCGGACACCCTGGTTCTGTCATCCGTCTTCGCCGCCAGGGCGGACAAACCGTTGGAGGCGCTCACCAGGGTTAGGACCGGAGGCTCAGGCGGCTTTTGGTCCACCGTAACATGAAAAATCCGGGACTCATAGATCCGCTCTCCGGGGGGCACGGAAATACGCTCGACGATGATCTCGTAATCTTTTTCGGCCCCCTGGGGAACCCCCAACGTCAGAGCGCCGGGACTCGGCCCCCGGAAGGCTTCACGGTCATCCTGAAGGATGCGCAACCATTCCCCGTCGGGCACGGAAAACCAGAGCCGTTGCTCGGTGTTGAAAACCCCGTCCCTGGCATTGGTCAAAATACCGGTCCGTTCCTGGGCGCTCAAAATTCCCGCAACGGAAAAGGCCAAAAGGCTCCCCGCAAGGACGATCCGCAAGGCTCTGGAAAAAGACCGGTAGGTCATGCCCCCTCCTACTTCATCACGTCAAGGACGGTCCACAGCTCCGGATCCGGTTTGTAATAGTGAGTTTCCAGTTCTTCGGCGGTCAATCCCACAAGCTCGTGGCTCATATAGTGGATCCACCGGTCCTCGTCCTTCGACGACAGCTCAAGTTTCCTGCACCAATAATCAGGCTGAATGGGAAGCTGATCCGGCTTGTCGTAAATGTATTTATAATCGTGAACCGCCACCTTGAGGTCCTGCCGGGGAATGCCTTTTTCCAGGATGATTCCCGCAAGATAGTTGATGGTACGGCCCGAATCAAAAATATCGTCCACCAAAAGCACCTTGTCCCCTATCCGCAGATGGGCCGGATCATAGGTCCAGCCCTCGACCTTGATCTGATCGGCTTCCCGAACTCCCGTGTAGGAACGGGCCACCACCGCGGCGTAATACACCGGACGGGCCCCCTTGCGGACCACCTTGAAATACTCGCTGATTACATTCCCCAGATACGCGCCCCCCCGGAGGGACACGTAGATGACATCGGGTATAAACCGGTCATGGTAAATACGATGAGCCAGCTTGAGGGCGTTGTTCCTCACCACGTCATAGGGAAGAAATTCCTTATTCATTATAATATTGTACTATATTACATGAAGAGTTATCAACAGATATAGGGCAATTAAACATTTCCATAAGGAGGGCGCGGAAAGTCCGCCCCCATGCCGGGGGCGGATCCGTTGGTTTATTTTATCATTCGCCGTAGGCCACATCGCCGAAACCGCTATCCGCCACCATAGTCCAGGTCCCGCCGCCATCCTCAGACCATGCGCATGCTCCAGTGGTTGCGACGAACACCCCGTCCCCATAGGTTATATAATACCACCAGGCGTCCCCCGGCGATGTCACCGCCGTCCAACTCTTGCCATTCACGGACCGGGCGGCCCGGTTCGTGCCAACCGCTAGGAAAACGCCATCCCCATAGGCCACATCCCCCCAGAAAACGAAACTGTCCGTCATTGCCACCACCGTCCAAGTCTTGCCGCCGTCATCGGACCAGGCGGCCCGGGCCTGGTTCAGGGGCTGGGAGTTGTACATCGTATCCCTGCCAACTGCCACGAAAACACCGTCCCCATAGGTCACTGCGATCCAAAAGGCGCTAGGCAGGGTTACCGCCTTCCAGGTCTTGCCGTCTTCGGACCGAGCGGCCTGAGTAGTCACACGCAAATCAATACTAGGATTACAGGCAGTCGCCACAAATACGCCGTCCCCATAGTCCCCATAGGCTACATCGGACCAGCCGGTGGTATACGGCAGTATCGCCGCCGTCCAGGTCTTGCCGCCGTCATCGGACCAGGCGGCCTTGTTGGCGGTCTCATAAAACACCTGGCCGCCGGCAACCGCTACAAAAATGCCATTCCCGTAGGTCACACTGATCCGCGGGGCGGAACTCGGCAGCGTCGCCGCTGTCCAGGTCTCGCCGCCATCATCGGACCAGGCGGCCTTGTCGCTGTTGCGGGTAACCGCCACGAACACACCGTCCCCGTAGGCTATACTGACCGGGACGGTCGGCATTGTCACCGTTGCCCAGTTCTTGCCGCCGTCATCGGACCAAGCAACGCAACTGGAATGCGCCGCTACGAACCTGCGCCCCCACTCATGGCCTAGGTCCAGGCCCCCAGACTTCGTATTGATCTTGACCGGGGCGCTTACCTTCCCGTCCTTGAACAGCACCACATATATGTCGTAGTTCCCCATCCCGGTCAGGCTTATCTGTTTTTGGTGCGGTTCAGGCAGCCCGGATTCGGGAATAACTGTCGCTCCCACGTCACCCGGGATCCCCGTATATGCACTATAGGCCGGCGCGGATGTCATCCCCTCCTCCGGTACTTCCACCACCGCGTAATACACCTCCGCAGTCCCCTCGTACCCCGTCGTGATAAACTCTATATCCCCTTTCGTGGGATCATCCTTGTCCAGCCCCTTAAATTTCCCGTCCCTGATCGCCAGGTCCCCGGCCTGCGGGTTGTCCGGGTCTTCCGGTCCGTCCGCCGCCACCATATATGTTACCGCCCCGTTCCCGTTGGCTCCCGCCTCCTCCCCAAACCTGGCAAAGTCCGTACTTGTATTCTGGGCTTCGTCGTTTATCCCGTTACGGATAATCCACACCGGCGTCGTTGTCCCGTCCAGGGTAAACTTTGAATCGTTATCATAAGATTTCCACTTATCCCCGCCAGTCACATTGAAGGGCACGTATTCCAGCTTGAACTGGACGGACCCCTCTATTCCTATCTTCGTTATCCCCGACGTATAGCGTTCCGGCTGTTTACGAAGTTCGCCACCCCTTACTCCCTATTACCCTGTGGTACGCCCTGTTACTCTAATTATATACCACATAAGGAATTAGTCAACCCCCCGCATTGCCTCATCGAAAAAGTAACCCAAAAGACCCTATGCCTCATTTTGAAAAAGTAACCCAAATTAAGACAGACTATCCGGAAGCAACAGCTATCGGAGGTCAATATGGGGTTA